>JBIIPF010000002.1:0-23943 GCA_044342755.1 Limnohabitans sp.
CCAAAGCCGACGAAGCGCTGACGCTGCGTTGTGCTTGCGAAATGGCATTGACCACGATTTGGTGGTCGCCCGCCGCCGCCGAGGTGCTGGCCACCACATTCACCGCACTGGTGTTGGTATTGGCCAGGGTCAAGCTGTTGAAGTTGTCCTTGTCTTTCAAAGCCGACATCGCGGTTTTGAGCTCGGACATCATGAACATGACGGCCGACAAGCCGCTGACCTTGCTGTCGTTCTTGGCAATCTTCGCGTTGATCGCGTTCTCTTGCGGCACCTTCTCGGCGTTCACCAAGTTCTGCGCCAAGGAGGCCACGTCCACGCCCGAGCCTGCGCTCAAAGACGTGAGGATTTTTTGCGCATTGGCCTTGTTGGCAGCGGCCACATCCGCCGCGGTGGTGGCGGCGGTGGAGGTGCTGGAGCTGACTGCGGAGGTGGCCATGGGCTTTAGAGGGGAGTCGTCAAATCAATCGGATCAATGGCGGAAAACTTGAGCCCATCAATTGATGTAATTGAACAAACTGAGTTTGGAAATCTTGGCAAAGCTGCTTTGCGCAGCTTCCAAGGCCAGTTGGTCTTTGTTCATCTTGGTGATGGCTTCGGTGTAGTCCAGGTCTTGGATGTCGGACATGGTGGTTTTCAAGCGCAGGGTGATTTCATCCAGCACATTGTTTTGCGAATCCACCACGTTCAAGTCGGTGCCCACTTGGGCTTCGGCATCACTGATGCCTTGTTGCAAATGGTCAATCTCGGCAATGCCTTGCTGGATGCCAATGCGGTTACTGCCCTTGACCGCTTCAATCAGATCGCCCAAGGCTTGGAAAAAACCCACACCAACCCGCCCGCCTTTGCCATCGCTGCGCACCACATTGCCAAAGGCATCGGAACCAGGAATGTTCAGGTTCATGCGCCGGTTGTCGCCCACAGCCACCACCATGCGGGTTTGGTCACCCTTGTAAACAATCACGCCCTTGGCATCCGGGCCAAAGGGCACTTGGCTGACGCGGCTGCCCGCAAAAAAGTAATTGCCATTCGAGTCTTGCGAATTGGCCAAACTCAAAATTTGATTGCGCAACTCATTCAGTTCAAGGGAAATGGTTTTGCGGTCGGCGGCACTCAAGGTGTCGTTGGCGGCTTGGACGGCCAACTCTTTCATGCGGTACATCACTTCGCTGGTGTTGATCAACGCCGTTTCTTCGCCCAACAAGCGGGTTTCCATCGACTTGATGTTGCCTTGGTAGCTTTTTTGGCGGGCGATTTCAGACTCCAAGCGCGTCACCAACGAGGCTTTGTCGGGCTCGTCGCTGGGCTTGGTGATTTGCTTGCCAGTCGAGAGCTGTTCTTGGGTTTTGGCCAAGCTGCCTTGGACATTGCCCAGCTGGGTGCTGGCTTTGTCAAAAAACATGCTGGTAGAAACTTTCATGACCATGGGGAACTCTCTTTATCAGCGTATTTGCACAATGGAATCGAACAATTGACCAGAAATTTGCAGCGCCTTGGCAGCCGCTTGGTAGGCTTGTTGAAAACGAATCAAATCAGCTGCTTCGTCATCCAAATTCACACCGGACACTTTGTCACGTGCGCTTTTGGCTTGGTCGTTCACCACGGTCAAGGCCTGTTGCGTGATGCGGGCTTGCTGCGCGGCATTGCCCACGTCATTGACTTGATCGATGTAACTCTCTGCCAAGGTTTTGTTGCCCACAATTTTTCGTTGGGACAAATCCGCCATGACCAACATGTTTTCGTTGTTGCCAATACCGTCGTTGTTGCCATCCACCTGAAACACATCGCCGACATCGGGGGCGCGTGAGAGCTTGATGGCCAAGCCTTGGTAATGAACCACCGGGTCCAACACGGTGTTGTCATAACGGCGGTTCACCAACTCGGTGTTGGTTTTGCCATCGATGATGACGTAACGGTCGGGCTCGATGAATTTGATTTGCAGGTTTTGCGCCCGCAGTTTGTCTTTGGGGTCGATCGGTTCGCCATCAAAGCTGGCAGCAATCGTGGCTTTGCCTTGACCGGTGACAAACACCAGCAAGTCATCAGGCACTTTGCCTTCAATGTAGGCAGCGGTTCTGAAGCCGAGCAAGCTGAGGTCAAAGGGTGTGCCCGTTTGACGCGCGTCGACGGGGCCGTACTCGCCAAATGACAGTCGAATATCGGATTTGGCTGGGTCGCCCAAGCGGCGCGTCATGCGCACCATGCCATGGAACTTCTCCGACCCTTCGCTGATGTTCAAGCTCAGGGCGTTGGCCGACTTGCCACCGGTGTCCAACGGGCCGATTTCAATCGTTTCGCCCTCTTTGCCCTGCACGTTTTCCAAAATCAAGTCACCGTTGTCGGCCAGTCGTGCGGTGACGCCGGTGGCTTCACTCTTGATTTGAATGGCTTGCACAAAAGTCAGCAGGTCTTTGTACTGCGCGGGGAACTTGGCGCCCACAGGCAGCTTGCCAATCACCACGCCGTTGATGGTGAGTTCTTTGTGGAAATCAAGTGAGGCCGAAGGCAAGCGGATTTCATTGAAAATTTCCGCATGCTTCAAGTCATTGGCCCGCACATCCGCAGCCGCGAGGTGTGCGGCTGCTTTGGTGCCATTGAAGCCCCGAATCAAGCCGGTGAGAATGGTTTTTTTGCCGTTGGTATCGGTCTCTTTGCCGCTGAAGTAAATTTGCTCTTCGCCGATGAGAATCACACCGCCTTCGTCTGGAAAGAAATCTGTGTTGCGCACCGTCAAGGTCAAGTCCGTGGCCGACAGGGATGCTTGTAATGACGACTTGTCCGAGGTGAAGCTGGGGTTGCTGTCAACACCCGCATTCAACCAGTCGGCAACCTGTTGTGGGCCCAATGTTTGATTGGCATCAAGTTTCAACTCACCCAAAGCCACATCATTGAGCTTGATCGCGCCTTTGGGAATCACCACCAATTCAGTCGATGAAGCGATGGGCACGACGCGTTTGCTGACCAATTGAGCTGGCACGGGTGTGGGGTCGTCGGGCTGTCCGAGTTTGTCGAACTGCTGCTCATACAACACACTGGCCTTGGTGCCATAGAACACATTGGTGTCCAAGTAGCCCTTTTCGCCCGACATGTTCATGTAGGCGTCGCTGTAGGTCAGCGCAGGGCTGAAGCCGTTGCTGGTGTTGAGCATCTGGAACTTCTCGTCCTCGGTCAGGGTGGTGCCAATCAAGTGGCGGCCATCGCGGGTGATGAGTTGCAGGTTTTGTCCTGGCTTGACGTTGTCCAGGTAAATCGTGGGCTCGGTCATGCCAGCAGCGATGGTGGTCACCGAAGAGAAGAGACGCCCGCCGCCCACTTCAATCCCGACAGGGTTGTTGGTGAACGGGTTGTCAATCAAGTTGACGTTGCTGATGCCCAAAGGCAAGGGCTCGGACGCAAAGCTGACTCGCGCACGCACATCGCTGGCATTGTTGGCGTTCTCGCTGACGCGGAACATGCCACCGGTGGTCACGCGCATCGGGTCTTGCAACAGCACGCGGATGCCGCTTGATGCTGATGCGGCATTGAGGTCGATGCGCAGCAAATCCACGCCAATTTGGCCATAGCCGTCAATGCCACCGCGTTGGATGGTGTTGACTTCATTGACAAAGGTTTGTGCCAAAAAATCCAAGCTTTTTTGCGCGGGCTCCAGCACTTGGCTGATGAAGGTGTTCAAGCCGCCGATTTCACCCCCGCTGGCACCCGACAAGGGCTCGGTGTTGCCGTAAGGGTCGATCACCATGTCCAATTGACTGACCGAGTTCGGGTCAAACCCAATCGGACGTGATTTCAAGCCGTCCACCACCAAGCTTTGCTTCATGGTGTTGCCCAAGCTGACCGACACGATGCCGTTGTTGGTGAAGCTGGTTTTGATGCGCGAGAACTCTGAAATTTGCCGCAGCAACAAATCACGGCGGTCCAGCAACTCGGAAGACTGCCCTTCGAGCGTGGGGGATTTGGTGAGCTGTTGATTGACCAAGGACAGTTGCTCAGTCAGGGTGTTCATTTGGCCAGCCGCACCCTCCAAGGCTTGGCGGGTTTCCGTCGACACCAAATTCAATTGGCCTGCCAACTCGGCAAAACGCGAACCCACGCCTTCGCTGGAGCGGATGAAGCTGGTGCGCATGACGGTGGAGGCCGGATCAACCGACAAACTGCGTGCGGCATCAAAAAATGTGTCCAACGCGGAGCTCAGGCCCACGCTCTTGTCACCCATGATGTCCATCACCCGTTGCGAATAGTTCACCAAGGGCTCTTGTGTGGCCAAGTCGGTGTTGCTGTTGCGCAGGTTGCTTTCGGCAAAGGTGTCGAACGCCCGCTTGACAGCGGTGAACAGCACGCCCGTGCCCAAGTACATATTGGCTTGCTTGGACGGGGCGCTTTGTTGCAGCGTGGATGTTTGACGCGAATACCCTTCGGTGCTCACGTTGGCAATGTTGTTACTGACCGTGCCCAAGGCCCGTTGATAAGCGGCAACGGCCGTACTGCTGATGCCCAACATGGCACTCATGGCTCACTCCTGGTGGATGGCAGCTGAATGCTGTTGTGGATGGGCAAGGGTTTGATGATTTGTTGGGGCAAGGCCAAGGCGTCTTGTGCCTTGGGCTGCAAGCTCATTGGAAGAACGGGTTTGTGCAAGGGCACGCCGGCTGGAATCAAGGACTTGCTGCCTTCGCGCACGGCCAACATGTCAGCAGTGCTGGGCGTGGCTTGGTTGGCCGTCATTTGCTTGACCACCAAGTCGGCAAAACCCAAAGAATTGCGCTTGGCCATTTGCATGGAAATTTCTTTGTCGTACATGCCTTGGAATGTTTCCAACGCATTCGACTGAAACATGTCACTTTTCATGACATTCGAGGCGTCTCGCATCGACTTGAGCATCATTTGAATGAACAAGGCTTCGAACTGTTCGGCCGACTCACGCAAAGCACCGGTTTCATTGCGCTGGGCTTTGCCGCGCAATTCGCCCAGCGCCGAAAAGTCCGTGTAGGACCTCGCGCTGTTGCTGTTGATGTAGTCGCTCATGGTGGTTTAGATGATGACGAGTTCAGCCCGCAAGCTGCCGGAGCTTTTCAAAGCTTCCAAGATGGCAATCAAGGCCGAGGGACTGGCACCGACTTGGTTGACCGCGTCGACGATGTCACGCAAGTCCACGCCTGGTTTGAACAAGAACATTGGGTTCTTCGGCTCGGTCACCGCAATGTCGGCGTTTTGCACTTCGACCGTTTGACCTTGCGACAAGGGATTGGGTTGCGACACCTCGTTGGTGGCCGTGATGGCCACCGAGATGGTGCCGTGTGACACGGCAGCTGCTGTGACGCGCACGGCGCGGTTGATCACCACCGTGCCGGTGCGCGAATTGATGACCACGCGAGCATTCGGCTCAGCCGGTGTGACCTCGATGTTTTCCAACATGCCCATGAAGGCCACACGTTGATTCAAGTTTTCAGGTGCTCGTACCGATATCGATGTGCCATCAACAGCTTGTGCCACGTCGGGACCAAATTTTGAATTGATCGCTGAAACAATGGCGCTGCTGGTGGAGAAATCGTTATCACGCAGGTTCAGCACCAGAAATTCAGATTTTTCAAAAGGTGTTTCCACCATGCGCTCGACAATCGCGCCGCTGGGAATGCGACCTGCTGTGGGCACGCCAATCGCCACTTTCGAACCGGCTGCTGCCGCGTCGATGCCCGTGGCCGTGAGTGCACCTTGCGCCAGCGCGTAAATTTCGCCATCCACGCCGCGCATGGCGGTGAGAATCAAATTGCCACCGCGCAAATTCGTGGCCTTGCCAATCGCCGACACGTTCACGTCAATGCGCTGCCCTGGCTTGGCAAAGCCCGGCAAATCCGCAGTCACCATCACGGCAGCCGCGTTTTTGATGTCGATTCGACTGGCGGAAGCGGCTTGTTCAAAGTCCGACAAGGGGCCGTCAATGCGGACCCCCATTTGCGCCAGCATGGCTTTCATGCTTTGCGTGGTGAACGGCACCGAGGCATCGTCACCCGTGCCTTGCAAACCGACCACCAAACCAAAACCAATCAATTGGTTGGAGCGCTGAGCTGCCACGGTGGCCAGGTCTTTCACGCGGTCGGCCCAAGCAGGCATGGCCGTGGCGAACGCCAAGGCCATCAAGACAGTTTTGAAACGAGGGGATGTCATGTGCACTTGTCCAGGGTTAGAAAGGCCAGAATTTCAAGAGGCCGGATGTTCCCCAACCTGGCTTGCTGGCTGCGGCCAACTCGCCAGAACCACGGTAGGAAATTTGGGCATTGGCCAAGCGCAAGGATTGCACCGTGCCATTGGGTCCAATGTCTTGGGGCCGAATCACGCCTGACACCTGAATCACTTCCGTGCCTTCAGACAAGCCGAGTTTCTTTTCGCCACGCACCACCAAATTCCCGTTGGCCAAAATTTCAATCACGGTGACCGTGACTGATCCACTCAAGCTGGCTTTTTGGTCGGCGGAGCCTTGGCCACTGCTGGCCGTTGTCGATTCGTTCAAATTGATGCCACTCAACAGGGGAATGGCTTTTTCAACACGTGCGGCCACGCCTGCGGGTACCGCCGTGTTCGAGGCTTCACGGCTGACATCTGTTTTTTGACTGCGGGCCGCTTGGGTCGACTCGTTCAAGAGCACGGTGACCAAATCGCCGACTTGGTAATTGCGACCACGACCAAACCAGGCATCGCTTTGGCGGTTGCCATAAATGCCGCCAGTGGCTGGGCGTGATTGCTCATTGGCCAAGGGGTACACCGGGGCAAAGTCGGGCGACGGTGTGAGCGGCGCCATCACGGGGTTGGGGTTGTTGGCACAAGCTTGCAAGCCCAACACAACGAACAACATCAGCAAAGATTTTTTCATGGCAGTCTCAATGAATTAGAGGTTTTGGTTCAAATACTTCAACATGCCATCGACCGATTCGATCGACTTGGAATTGATTTCGTAGGCGCGTTGGGTTTCGATCATGTTGACCATTTCTTCCACCACATTCACGTTGGAAGCTTCCAACGAGCCTTGGTTCAACACACCGGCACCCACCGTGCCTGGTTGCAGCAACTGCACCGGTCCGCTGGAGGCCGTGGCGGCCAACAAGTTGTTGCCCAGCGGCTTCAAGCCACTTGGGTTGACAAACTTGGCGATCTGAATTTGGCCCAGCACCTGCTGACCACCGCCAGCGACCAGCTCAACCGACACCGTGCCATCACGGCCAACGGTGAGTGAAGAAGCATTGCCTGGAATGGTGATTTGTGGCTCTAAAAAGAAGCCGGTGGAGGTGACCAACTGGCCGGTGCCGGTCAGTTTGAAAGCGCCGTCACGTGTGTAGGCGATGGTGCCGTCTTGTTGTTGAATCTGGAAAAAGCCGTCGCCCATGATGGCCACGTCCAAAGGGTTTTGACTGTTGATCAAATTGCCTTGAATGTGCAGCTTCTCTGTGGCCACCACTTTGGTACCTGTGCCCAGCATCAAGCCCGTTGGGGATTGGGTATTGGCCGTGGTTTGACCACCCGCTTGGCGGATGTTTTGATACAGCAAGTCCTCGAACACCGCGCGATCACGCTTGAAGCCCGTGGTGCTGACGTTGGCCAAGTTGTTGGAGATGACGTTCATGCGCGTTTGCTGCGCGTCCAAGCCGGTCTTGGCTACCCACAATGCTGCATCCATCAATTCACCTCTGTTTCAATTCATCAAAAAATCACCGCCTGCTGTGGCTCAACTCAGCTTCATCATGGAAGCGCCAGACTGATCGTTGTCATGACTGGTCTTGACCATGCGCACCTGTTGTTCAAACATGCGGGACTGCTCAATCAGTTTCACCATCACATCGGCTGGATTGACATTGCTGCCTTCCAACGCTTGCGCGGTCACTGATGTCCGTACAGGACCAGTAGCAAAATCCGAGCCTGTCGGTTTATCGTGCACTTTGAACAGACCGTCTTCGCGGCGTGTCATCAGGGTTTGACTGGCATCTCTGAGTAACAAAGTAGCAACCAACTCGGCTTGTTGTACGCCAGGTTGACTCGTATCGGTGGCATAAACACCGCCATCTTGGGCAATCTCGACTTTGGAGCCAGGCGGGATGGTGATGGGCGTGTTGCCCTCACCCATCACCGGATGGCCGTTGCCAGTTTGCAATTCACCGTTTACCGACAGGTGCAAGTCGCCACGGCGCGTGAAGGCCAGTTCGCCATTGGGCGAGCGCACGCCCAAGACGGTTTGGTCGTTCATCATGATGTCCAGATCGCGGCCGGTGGCCATCAACGGCCCAGGTGTCATCTTGATGAAGTCCAAATGGGCGGCTTGCGGTTGGAAATTAGAGTCAAAACCCTCGCCCTCGGCCTTGAAGGCCTTCATCGACACTTCGTAAGAGCGCTTGAAACCGTTGGTTGCAATATTGGCCATGTCATTGGCCAGGTTTTGACGGGCCAATCGCATTTCAGTGATGGCGGCAGATGCATTAAAGGCTAGACGATCCATGTCGATTCTCTAAGGAGGAGCTTTAGGCTCTGATTTGGATAATGGATTGGGTCATGGTGGTGCTGGTCTCAATCGCCTTGGCATTGGCCTGGAAGTTCCGCTGCTCCGTGATCAAGTCCACCAACTCTTGCGTCAAGTCGACGTTGGCACGCTCGGTGGCACCGGAGCGCACCGTACCGAAACCGGCTGAACCGGCTTCGCCGTACTTGGCCGAACCGGATGTGGCCGATTTGTAGTAACTGGTGTCACCAATCTGGCGCAAACCCGTTGGATTGGAGAAGTTGACCAAGACCACCTTGCCCAATGATTTTTGGGCACCGTTGGAGTAAGACGCGTTGACCAAACCATCGTCACCCACCGACAAGCCCACCAAGTCACCTTCGGGCGCACCGTCTTGCGACTGTGACAACACCGCGTAGGGTGAAGAGAACTGGGTTGATTTGGAATAGTTGATGTTGATGGTCAAAGCACCCTTACCATCAGGCAGGTACACCGTGTCCAACTGCGAGCCTTGTTTGGGTGACACCAAGTTACCGCCGGTGTCAAAGGTCAATTCGCCTTTTTCCAAGAAGATCGGTGACCATTCGGGCAGGTTCTTGAAGCCATCAGGACTGAAGGTTTCTTTGCCAAACTCGTCGATGTACATGGCCACGGCCACGCCATTGACGGTTTGTGTGTACTGCGTTGGTTTGATCCAGCTTGATGTGTTGCCACGGCCGCCATCCACGTTGGCCAAGCCCCATTGGCTGTCGCCTGAGACCTTGATAAAAGAATTGGTGGAGGCTGTGCCGGTGGTGAATTTCAAGCTGTTGGTGCTGGTGTCATAAGACACCCGCACACCTGAAACCATCGAACCGGTCAAACCAGGTTGGTCAGACGGTCCGGCCAAGCGGTTGATGCCGTTTTGCAAAGCCTGCACAAAACTATCGATGGTGTAGGTTTCTTTCGGTTCCAAATACACCGTGCCCTTGACATCATCGACCGAGACCACGAATTTGTTGTTGGTCAGGTTGACGCTGAAGTTGTTGTTGGCGTTGATGCCCAACGGCGAGCCATTCATGACCGCAGGTTCAGAATAGATACCGCGAACAGCCAAGGTGGAAGGTTTAACTTCATAGTCGCCATCAGCAGCCAAGCCCAAGCGTTCTGAGGCATAGGTGCTGGGGTTGCCGATTTTGATGCTGGAGGTGTCGCCGGTTGTGCCAGATTTGAAAATGAAGCGTTCGTTCACCGTGTCGTATTCAACCTTCATGCCGTAACGCTGCAATTTCAACGGACGGATGTAGTTGTTGGTGATCGAAGGTGAACCCGACAAAGTCAGGCCATCGCTGCCAACCTCTTGGGTAATGGGGGTGGTGATGCCCAACTGGTTGTTCAGGCCCGACAAGGTGATCGAGTTGCCCAACACGGGCACAAAGCTGAACTGCTGCGACACGGGGTCGTAACTGGCCGTGACCATGTTGTCTGCAGGCAGTGCTTCGATCAAGAAATTCCTTGAGCCCGTGGAGACTTTCGAGGCCGTGGTGGCATCGGCTGTCAAGCTGAAATTGGTGATGTTGGTGCCGCTGCTGTCAATGATCTTGAGGTCTTTGCCGTTGATCACGCTGACAGTGATTTTGGCCACACGCTCATCGGTATAAACCGTGGGGTCGGTGTCTTGCAAGGTGCTGCGGATTTTTTCTTGCAGCCGGTTTGCCAAATCGTTGATGGGGATGCTGGACAAAGTCAACTCACCCAAGCTCACGCTGCTCAAGGTGGTGCCATCATCCAAGGTCAAGTCAAAGGACTTGAACTCTCTGCCGGTTGGCGTGGTGCCCAAGGGGAACGAGACATTCGACAAGGTGTATGAGCTGGGTGTGAGGATGTTGCCATCGGCGTCTTGCACCATGTCTTGCTGAACCACAGCGCCGCCTTTGATCAGGCTGGGGTAGCCGGTGCTGCCACCAACGGTGGTGGTGTTGGCTTCCAAGGTCAGCGCACTGATGAACTTGCCTGTGGGCTCTTTCGCCACCAAGGCGTTGGTGTTGCGATCCCAGGTGATGCTCACAGCTGCGCCTTTGGTGGAGGCAGCACGAACCGCTGTTTGAATGTCTGCAGCCAACAAATCCAAGTGGTCAGCGTTGGTTGGATCGAAGGTGGTATAGCTGGGTGCAGGATCAATGCCGGTCAAGCTTGGAAATTTGCTGCTGTCCAAGGTGATGGTGTCTGTTTCCGTGGTGCCATCATTGATCGCAAAAGTGATGCTCTTGAAATGGCTCAGCAGGGGTTCGCTGTCAATCGGTTCGCTAGCGAATTGAATGTTGGCAAGGGTTGTTTTGGACTCGTTGCTGGTCACTGTTGGCCCTGTCAAGCCTGTTTTGGCTGTCAGCGCCAAGGCGTTGATTTGGTGGCCGCCCACATCTTTCACAATCAAGTGACCCGCCACATTGGGGTCGGTGGCAATCGTGACCTGGGCCGCTTCAAACGTGGACCAACCCATTTCCACCAATTTGGCTTGGGCCTTGTCTTGCAATTCTTGGGCGAAGACATCCAAATCGCTGGGGTCGGAATCGCTCAGGTCGACCGTGATCGAGTCGCCGTCCAAGGACATGGTCAGCGAGGTGTAGTCGCCAATTTCAGTCAAGGTCACACCATTCAAAGATTTTTGGTTCTCAATCAGGTTCTGTGCGCCCGTGCTGATGCTGCGCAGCACGAAGCTGGAAATCTCGGCGCCGCCAGCATCGGTGACACGCACCTCATTGCCGTTTTGCACATTCACCGTGACTTTGCCAGCGGCTTCAGGCGTGTACCCCAAGCGTTGTTGCAAGTCCAACTGGATACGGCCTTGCAACTTGGTGGCCAAGTCTTCCATCGGTTTGGTGCTGAGCGTGGTGCCCAAGTCAATCTGATTCGAAACAACCTGCCCATCAATCGTCATGGTGTAGCCCTTGAACTCACCGGGCGAAGGGGATGCACTGAAAGCCACGTTCGACAAAACATTGCTGCTACCGCTGAGCTGGCTGTTGATTTTGTTGACCACTTGCTCGTAGGTCATGTCATCCGCATCCAATTGAATGGTGCGGTTTTGTGTCAAAGTGCCATCGGCATTGCTGGCGGTCACTTGAAACGTTTGTTGACCGGCAAAGTTGAAATAGCGTTCGTCACCAAATTTACGATTCAAGACATTGGTGAATTCCTTGGCGATTTCGGTGCCCGACAAGCGCATCGGCGTGCCCGCCAAATGGTCCAATCCCACGCTCAAAGGGGTGCCGCTGCCATCCACGTCAATCTCAAAC
Organism: Limnohabitans sp.; assembly: GCA_044342755.1. GTDB lineage: Bacteria > Pseudomonadota > Gammaproteobacteria > Burkholderiales > Burkholderiaceae_C > Limnohabitans. The sequence continues at coordinate 11,752 of JBIIPF010000002.1, forward strand.
AAGTCTTTCAACTGGCTGGGTTGCAGGGTGCTGAAATCAATGCCTTCCAAAGTGCTCAAACGGGGCGCTTTGCCACCCTGCACCGTGGCAGGCTCGGAAGCGCGTTGATCGGTCAGCTGGTTCAAGGAGAATTTTTGGGTTTTGGCGTTGACCAACAAGTCGCCCACTTCGCTCTCTGGTTTGAGCTGGCCGTATTTGTTGACATACATTTTTTCGCCGCTGGCCGGATCGGTGGCCTGTTGCAAAGCAGCAGCCACCAGCGTTTCACCCACATACACATAGGTTTGCCATTTGTTGTTGGGGTCGGCCTGACTCGCGTTCTGTGTTTTGGCGTAGTACACCGTGGCCAAGTAACCATTGCCACCCTTGTCATACACGGTGAGCGCAGTGCTCTTGTTGTAGGACGCGGGGTCGTTTCGGTTGAAGGATTGCGTCACCACCTGCGCATCAGCAGGAAAGTTCAGACCCAATTGCACCAAGGACGTTTCTTTGGCCATGCCGGTGGTTTTTTGCGGAATCGTCAACACGTTCAAGTCGTTCAAGTTGGCTTTACCGGTCGAGTCAACCGACGCCGCCATCAAACGCTGTCCCGCCGAGTTCACCACGTTGTACTGGTCGTTCATCATGAACGAGCCGTTGCGCGTGAAAATGTCTTGAAAGCCGTCGGCTGATTTCAAAGGAAAGAAACCATCGCCTGAAATAGCCAAGTCCAAGGTATTGGACGAGAAGTTCATATTGCCCTGCCCAAACTCTTGGGTCACGCGCTTCAAAGACACACCCTGACCAATCGTGGATGTCGCTTTTTGCAAAGGCGAGGTGGCAAAAATGTCGCCAAAGTCGGCGCGACTGCGTTTGAAGCCCACGGTACTCGCGTTGGCAATGTTGTTGGACGTGACGCCCAGCTGTGCAGTGGCTGCATTCAAACCGGTGAGTGAGGTAAAAAAGGACATGGTCTAGTTGCTCCGTTGAATTTCGTTCTGCTGCTGTATCAATAAGCGATGCGTTTGACATCGGTGAGGCTGACGCTCTTGCCGCCATCGACTTCCAACAGCCAGGTGTTGTCACCTGTACCGGCATTGCTGACACTGCGCACTGTGGACAAGGTGTTGACCACGGGTTGCATGGCTTTGCCCTGCGCACTGATGAGCACTTGCATGCTGTAAGTGCCATCGGGCATGGCAGCGCCGCCATCGTTCATGCCATCCCATGACAATTTCATGGCACCGGCTATTTGTGCGCCGAAAATTTGTTTGCGCACCACTTGGCCTTTGTCGTTCAATATTTGCATTTGCACGCCATCAGCGCCGGTGGGCAAGTCCACGGTCGCATCAATAGGCTGACCGCCCAAAAGCACCAAGGGGCCGTTGGGCACGGCCACTTTGCGGCCAATCATGGAAGCACCGGCCAACATCTTGTCGCCCTGCAGGCTTTGCGCCATGGCCTCCATGCTGTTTTTCATCGCCGTGGTGGCTTCAAGTTGAGAGAACTGCGCCAGCTGCGCCACAAAGGCCTCGTTTTTCACGGGGTCCAAAGGGTTTTGGTTTTTCAATTGCGTTGTGAACAAGGTCAGAAATGCGCCTTGGTCCATGGTGTTGGACGGTGCCTTGACTTTGTTTTTGGCGATGTAATCTTCGTAGCTGACGATGCCGTTGGGCAAAGGCGCTCTGGCGGGGGATGCTGTGGCCATGTCAATTTGCTTTCAGGTATCAGGATTTGGTGATTTCAATGGTGCGCATCATCAATTGACGAGCGGTGTTCACCACTTCCACATTGTTTTGGTAGGAACGTGAAGCGGCCATCATTTCGACCATCTCTTGCATTTCGTTCACGTTGGACAAATACACATAGCCGTTCTCGTCGGCAGACGGGTTGCCGGGGTCGTAAATGCTGCGAATCGGTGTGGGGTCGTCCACCACCTGGTCCACCTTCACGCCACCTTGGTATTGAAAACCGGCGTTGGTCATTTCTTCTTTCACCAAGGCCTTGAACACGGTGCGTTTGGCACGAAAGGCTTCGCCTTCGGATTTCGCAACAGTGGTGGCATTGGCCAAGTTGGAGGCGGTGGTGTTGAGGCGCACGGTTTGCGCATTCAGCGCGGTGCCTGCAATACCAAATACGCTGTCAAGGGTTCTCATCGGTTATTCCCCTTTCAAGGCTTTGCGGATGCCGCTGATGCGGTTTTCCAGGAAGTTCAAGGTGGTCTGATAGTCAGCTGCGGCTTGACCGAACTGGGCTTGTTCCACATTGATCTCGACGGTGTTGCCATCAAAAGAGCTGTTGAAAGGCACGCGGTAGCGTTGTCCGTTATCGGGTTGCTCTTCGATCGCCGCGTAATGCTTGGCATTCGTGGCTGATAAATATTCGCGGGTGGTTTCCTTCAGCATGGCTTTGAAGTCCAGCTCTTCCGCTTTGTAATTGGGCGTGTCGGCATTGGCAATGTTGCGAGACAACACCTCCAAGCGTTGACTGCGCACGCCGAGGGCTCGCTCGTGAATGCCAAATGCTCCAGCAAATAAGTTCATGACACACCTCCTCGGTTGGTAGAAATCGCCGTTTTCACGACACCAAGCTCTCAAGTTGTGGAGCCTGCGGTCGATACTTGCAATTTGTGTGCCACCAAAGACTGAATACTTAGCACCGCGCTCAAACTGAACTCAGCGGCAATACATGTCCGCCAGCTCGGTCCATCGGCAAAGCTTTGCCGCTTAGCGCAAATAGTCTTGGTTCAAATAAGCGCTCACGCGCAGCGCCTGAGCGCGTTGAGAGGCCTCGTGCGGGGCTTGGCTGTTTTTAGCTTGTGCCAAGGTTTGCGCATGCTCATGCTTGCTCAAACGTTCAATGGCATTTTGGTAAAGCCCTTGCATGATCGAGTTGCGGGTAATGGGTGCGCTTTTATCGCGGTTGACATACAACTGCTTGGCTTGTGTGCCCGCGATGTTCAAGTTGGCGTCCGGGGATTTGATGTTGCGCGCTGCAGGCGTGAGCACCGTCAGGTACAGGTCGTCCAAGCTGGTGGGGCCCATGCGCCGCAAACCCGTCTCATCGAAATACTTGCCCACCATGTCGAGTTGCTGCAACACGCTGTGGCCCAAGATGGCCTTGGGGTTGTGGCCAAAGCCCGCACTGGCCGCGCCTCGGTCAGGGCCATCACAGAATTGGATGATGCCGTGACAACGGTTGTTGGTGGCCTTGGGGTTCATGCCATCGCTTTCCATCAAGGTCATGCGGGCAAAGTCGTCGGGCGCAAACTGATAGGTGCGCGACATGCTGACAATTTTTTCAAACACCAACTGGCGTTCTTGGGGCGGTATGAACCCCTTGGCCACGGCCCGGTCCAAGGTTTTTTCAAGCACGGGGTGTTGCCCCGTGGCCAAAGAGGGGCGTGACAGGTTCAGGTTGCGCGCTTGTGCGGCTGAATTCATGGCCAAGGCAGAGTGGGCCGCGGGCGGTGCTTTTGCTAACTTTTGAGTTGCTTCTGTGGCCATGAATTCATTCAAAGCACTCATGTTCAGGCGTTGGCCTGGAAAAATGCGGTCTGGGTTGCTGATGCCATTGGCTTTGGCCAAGTCTTGCGACAAACGCAACGCCTGGGCGCTGTCGACCGGGCGACCCAGGGCCTCCATGTGATTTTTCACAATGCTGCTGAGGGTGTCGCCGTCTTGTACCGCCAAGCTGGGCACCTTGGGATTCAAAATCGTCGAGGAATTGACACCAGGCTTGTGTTGCAACTGCGCCAAGGTTTGGGCAAAGCCCACGCGTGCAGGCATGCTGCCAGTTTGAGAACGCGCAACAGCATTGCTGTCATTTGGATGTACAAATGTGGTTTTGACGAGTGCCTTGGGATCAATATTGAAGTTCATTTTGCGCTCGGTGGTGGTCAAAAAGGGTTGGCATCAAAGTTGCATCGGGTTTGGGCATGACGCTCAAAACGTCAAAACATCCACACCCTTGGAGAACATCTTGCAAATGCTGTGCCGAACTTCAAAAAGAATGCAACAAACTGGTTTCAAGAAACTGGTGGCCTTTGGCTTGCTGATGGCCAGTGCCTGGGGTGCAGCTTGGGCCCAAAGCACGCCAGCCAACCCGGCTTGGAGCGCGATTGAGCAAGGTGCCAAGCAATTCGTGATCGACAACTACAAAGTGGACGCGCCGCTGGTGAACATCTTGCCGATGGACAGCCGCATCAAATTCTCAGCATGCACCGAGGTCATCTTGTTTGACCAACCGTTTGGCAACAAACAAAGCGTGCGTGCGCGTTGCGCCCAACCTGTTTGGCAACATTTCGTCATGGTGCAGGTCCGCTCTGGCATCGGCGCGCAGCTGGCCACCGGCAGTGCCAACAACAGCGTCACCCGCTTGGTCTGGGTGTCGACCCAATCCCTCAAACGTGGCACGACCATGCAACCTGGCATGTTCAAGCCGGTCGAGCAAAGTGTGGCGGCCCATGAAACACGTTATGTCAATGACGAACGTGAATTGGTCAACACCGAGTTGTTGCGTGATTTGCCCGCCAACACACCGCTGAAATTACAAGACTTGAAACCCACCACCATGGTCAAGCGCGGTCAGCAAGTGACGGTGGCTGTGGGCGAAGGCAAAGGTTTTGTCATCACCGTGAAAGCCGAGGCCCAACAAGATGGGCTGTTAGGTGATCAAATCCGCTTGAAAAACCCGGAATCCGGTCGATCTTTGACAGCGGTGGTCACGGGTGTGAACATGGCACGCGGTTTGTGAAAATGAACCCAAAATGATTCATTTAAAGTTTGAATTTTTTTCCGGTAAAGCCCTCAAGTCTCAAGACTTGGGGTCGATACTGACGATAACGCAAAGAAAATTGCGACCAGTGCTCAGTCATTAAAGGACCCATCATGGCAGATCCCATCTCTTCCTCTCAATCCCGTGTGGCCCACTCTGTGGCAGCCAATCGCACAACCCTGGACAAACTGGATAAAAAACCGGTTGCCAGCAAACCCGAGCAGCCGATCGAGGCCAAAGCCCCCGCCAAGCCTCAAGGAGCCGATTCCGTGAACCTCAGCAATGTGAAGCAACGCATCGATGATCAACCTGGTTTTGACCGCGCCAAAGTGGATGCCATCAAAGCAGCCATTCAAAGCGGCAACTACCCGGTCAATCCTCGTCAGATTGCCGAGAATTTTGTGTCCCTGGAAAAAATGATCCAAGGTTGAACTGAACCATGACGTCAACGACCGTTTTGGACACGCCCCAATCTGTGGAACAAGCCCATGGCTTGGTCGATCGTTTGGAAGAAGTGCTTGAACACGAGTTCAATGCGCTCAAGGTCCAAGACTTGGATCAGTTCGAGCTGCTGCTGGGTGAAAAAAACCACCTGCTGAGCGAATTGGGCCGCATAACCGGCGTGCAGCAACCGGATGACGCCGACAAATTGGGACCGCACTGGAATGAATTTCGCACCCGCATGATGAGTTGCCGCGACATGCACCGCCGCAATGAAATCCTCATCCTGCGCAAACTCGACGCCATCCGTGGCGCCCTCGAGAGTTTGAATGTGAACGACCCCACCAGCCCGGTGGAGGTATACGACCGCCTGGGTCAAATCAAGCGACTGCGTCGCTTAAGAGGCTTTACCGAAGCTTGACGCTGTGGGTGCTGCGCCGCCCACCGCTTTCTCATCACCGGGCTGCATGCCCTTGAGCCAATACACCCACGACAAAATCACCGCCACCGCGGTGTACATGTCTTGCGTGATTTCATCGCCCACATCCAGCTTGCTGAGCAAGGCCAACAATTGCGGGTCTTCGGCCACGTAAATGCCTTGTTTTTTGGCCTCGTTGATGATGCGCAAAGCCAGCTCGGACTGGCCCTTGGCCACCACCTTCGGTGTTTTCAAATGCCCGTATTCCAGGGCGACGGCTTCTAAAGGCTTTTTCATGGGCATGGTTTGTCAGGCTCGTGCATCGATGACCGAGCCGCGGGTGCCCGAGACTTCACTGGCACGCACCAGCGGGCGTGGCGCATTGAAGATTTGAAAAGACTGCAAATTCAAACCAGCGGCTCCCAACTCCAAGCCCAGTTCACCGGCGCGTTGCCGGGCCGCAGCGGCCACATCAGCCCGCAACGCCCACATGACCAAATCCACACTGGTTGATTTGGAGATCAGGGTGTTGAGCCAAATCTCGCCGAGCAGTCGACTGCGCGAATGGATGTCAACGCTGAGCGGGGGTTCCTCCTGACCCGGCTTGCGGGCGGGTCGTTGGAAATGCAGTTCAACAGGCTCGGCGTCCACGAAGGGCAACAACACGTGCAAAGACAGTTCCCCGCCCAATGACTTTTGTGCACTTTGCGCTTGGGCCGACTCGAGCTCGCGGATGGCCTGCTCCAGTTCTCTGCCTTGCTCTTGATCAACGCCTTCAAGCGTGCCTTGTTGCATCAAGGCCAAGATCTGCTTCATGATGGTTTTGGGGTCATCCACCGGCGCTTGCGCATTCAAAAGCATGTTTTCGATGCTGCGGGCTTGGCCCATGACGGCTTTTTTGAGCATGCTGGGATTGATCTGCGCCATGAACATGCGCTGCTGCAGCAATCGATAGACCATGCCATTCAGCTCGGTTTGGCGTCCCCACAAACCCAAGCTCATGTCATTGAGCAATTTCGCAACACTTGCAAAACCGGTGGGCTGCGTCAACAACATGCCCAAGGTGGTGGTATTGCGGGGCTCCATGCCCGGCAAATCCATGTTCTTCAATCCAAAGCTGGCAGACGCTGGCGATGCACTGGAGGTTTGTCCAGGCGGATAGGACTGGATCAAAAAGCCCCATCCAGCGGGTGAATGGCTGGCTCTTAAAAAAGGTTTGTCACCGTCTTTGAGCACCCAACCATTGGGCAGTTCAAAAAAGAAATCTTTGACCCAAAGCCGAACCCGTTTGTCGCGCACCTCGACCATGGCTTGCACGACTTGTCCATCGCGCAAACCCAGTTGTTGCGCCACTTGGGTTTGCACCCACATGGGACGCGTCTCTGGGTGGATGGGCGTGACCCGATTGGCGGCGGAGACAATTTCGGCACCGATCATGAAAGGAGTCCTTTGGCGCCGCCACAAGCAACGCTAAATCAGGGGTAACGCACCCAGTTGCGCTTGTTGTTGTCAGGTCCCGGATTGTGCCCTGCTTGGTGAGCTGCAGCGCCACCATGCGGCAACACATTGGCAGCCGTGATGGTTGCCGTGTTGGCAGTGCTTGCTGCGGCCATGGCGGTGGCGCTGTCTGTCAGCAACGAAGGCATGATTTTTTTAATCAGTTCAGCCGGTTCGGGCAACATCAGTTGGGCACCTGCAAGCAAGGTCTTGGGATTGCCTTTCACGAAGGCTTGCGGGTTGTTTTGCACCAAGGCGTTGCGCAAAACATCGCTGCGCAAAGGTGTGCTGGCATAAAACTTTTGAATGACGCGGTCCAGCGTGTCGCCCGCCTTGACTTTGTACTGACCCATTTCGGCCATGACCACCAAGTCGGCCATGGGATTGACTGCGTTTTCAACCTTGGCTTTTTTGGCCGCCATCGTTTTGGACTTGTCTTTGTCCTCGGCAGGCGTCTTGGCGGCTTCTGCTTTGCTCGGCTCGGGTTTGAGGGTGTCGAGTTGGGTCAAGGCTTTGGGCATCTCCAAAGGCGGTTGCTTGGACGGCTCTTGCGCCCAAGCAGCAAGGGTCAAACCTTGCAGCAACGCCAAGGAAACAGCAAAACGGGCGGGTTGGATCTTCATGGTGACTCCTCGGAAATTCAGGGTGTGTGCGGGATGGCCACCCAGTGGCCATGACCGGACATTTTGTGGGCAGTTTTGATTTTCAATTCTGCATAGAAATCGCTGACTTGGACCACTTCGGCCATGGCCAAACTGTCGAACGCTTTGGGTTCCAAAGCGCGAGAAGGCAACTGCTGCCGGTCTGTCAACACCATCTGAGCGCCTACTTTGAGGCCACTGGCAGCGCCACCCGCAATGCGTACCGCATCGCTGCGCACTTTCAGCACATCAAATTGCGGCACCCGGCATGACAACGCCCGCTCCATGCCTTGCACAAAACCGACCACGGCGGCTTGCACTTGGGCCAGCACCACGGGTGACAAGGGCTTGGACGAAATGGGCACTTGCCGGGGTTGGTCGATGTTTATTTTTTGTTCGCCCACAAACAAGCTTGCACCTTGGGCTTTGCTGCGCAAATCCCAACGCACATCGTAAGCACTGACACGGGGCAAACCGGCAGCCATGCTGGGCGAAATGCTGACAATGAGCTGCCATGGAACATGTTGCTCACCCTGCCCCACCAACAATTGCTCGTAACTGTCGGCTGGTGATTGCCGGTCCATCATGCGCCACAGGGTCGACTGTTGGGACACCCTGAATGCTTGTTGTTTGATCGACTGCGCAACTTGTTGCGCTTCAAATTGAAAGGCCACCGGAAGTTGGGGCGCATAACGCAGTTGCCAGCTGATTTGATGCCAAGCGCCTGCGGTGGTTGGCATTTTGCAGCCGCCCATGGGCAAGGGCTTGCTGTCCATTTGCACATCATCCATGTCGCGGCCATAGGCCAAGACGCGAATGCCGCGCACCTCCATGCCTGTTACAAAACTGCTGGCTTCACGCAATACGCCAGAGCCGTCAATGAAAGCCGCCGACCGAACTTCAGTGGGGCCTTTCATGGAATGCTGCAGCAAGGACTGGCGAATCGCTTCCAAGCGGTCTTCCGCACTCATGGGGTCTGCGTGCGCACTCAGGCTGACACCCGTCAGAGCGACACCTAACAACAAACCATACCAACTTGAGCGCCTGAACATGATGCAGCAACTTTCAATCAAACAAATCAACGTGAAGCGCGTGTTGCAATTTGTGTCAGGTACAGCATGCGCAAGTCCTGCACGGCATTGCGATCCAAGGACATGGTGGTTTCATAGGTGTCATCACCCACGGGCGTGATGCTCACGAGTTGGGCCCCATAAATCACGCCTTCCACACGGGTGCGAAAGGTGTCGTTCATCACCGTCATGTCGGCCACGGTGGTGTTGGCATCCAATTGCTGGCCATAGACCTGTTCGGTCAGGGCGCGGTAGGCGTCCAATTTGGAGGCGCGAATGGCCAACAAGCGTTGTTGTGCGGGATTTTTATGGTTTTGCACGCTGATGACGGCATAGCCGGTGGCCACGTAGGTTTCACGCTTGTCCATCATCGGGGTGATCATGGACGCTGGCGCAGGCTCAGGCGCATTGCTGGGTGCCGCCTTGTTGATGCTGGCGGTGGAAGGCGCAGCCACGGCCACAACCGGAGCTGGTGCGGCGGCATAGGGTCGCATCGCCTCGCAGGCGGTCAGTGAGCCCAGGGCCAGGGCGGTCAAAACAAAACGTTGAATCATGGTGATTTCCTCTCGATGTGAAGCATGCTTGCCCGGCTCATCCAAACAAGCTGTGCTTCATGGGGTACATGCGAAGAATCGACCACTGCACCAACTTCTTTAAGCCCCGAGACCTGTGCAGTCGAATACTTTTGACGGCTTGCTGATTCAAGCCCTTCGGCGACAATGACCCAAGCATGAATCCGCCTTCCTTTTTCATTGGTTCGAGTCCGATCGCCAACGCCTTGCGTCGTTTGGTGACCACCATCTCCAACTCGAACGCCACGGTGCTCATCACCGGTGAAAGCGGCACGGGCAAAGAGTTGCTCGCGCGTTCTTTGCATGAGCAATCCGACCGCGTAGGCGGCACTTTCGTACCCATTAATTGCTCTGCCATCCCCAAAGAATTACTCGAAAGTGAACTTTTCGGCCACCGCAAAGGTTCTTTCACAGGCGCAGTCGCCGATCGCATCGGTCGATTCGAATTGGCTCATGGTGGCACCATCTTTTTGGATGAAATTGGCGACATGTCCTTGGACATGCAGGTCAAGTTGTTGCGGGTGCTGCAAGAGCGGGTGATCGACCCAGTGGGCTCGACCCGTCAAATACCCATCGATGTTCGTGTCATTGCCGCCACACACCGGGATTTAGAAGCGGAAATTCAAGCCGGCAGATTCCGCGAGGACTTGTACTATCGGCTTAACGTGTTGCCCGTGGTCACCCCCCCATTGCGCGAGCGGCCCGAAGACATCGCCGAGTTGCTGCGCTTTTATGCCGAGCACTACAAACTCCCCAAAGGCCAAGCGGTTCGCTTTTCGCCCGATTTTTTAGACGCCTTGGTGGCCTACCCCTGGCCGGGCAATGTGCGCGAGTTGTGCAATTTGATGGACCGCTTCAGCACTTTGTACGCCGGCCAAATGCTCGACTTGCGTGCCATTCCGGCCAACTTATTGCCCAAAGGTTTGGTGCCGGTGCAAGCCGAGATGTTGGCCCGCAGTGGTCCCGTGGTGTTCCCGCAAGAGATGACGCCCCCGCCTGAGGTGTTGGCTGAAATGGCGCACGCTGGTGGGATGTCTGAAGACTTGTTGCCCAACCAACCCGAGCCGCAAGACAATGAAATAGAGAGCATCATCATGCTCGCGCAAGGCATGCCGCATTTGCCACCAGAAGGCATTTCTTTGAAGGACCGCCTGGCTGAAATAGAGCGCAACATCATTGAACAGGCCTTGGAGCGCTCACAAGGCAATGTCTCTCGCACAGCCAAACTGCTGAACTTGCAACGCACCACGTTGATTGAAAAGATCAACAAATACGAACTGCGTACCGCCTGATTTTGGTCGGAACTTAGAACCAGCCGATTCTTCGCTTACTTGGTCTCTTGATTGAGCACCGTGATACTCATGCGGCGGTTGCGCGGGTCAAATTTGTCTTTGGGATTGAACGGATCGGTGTCGGCAACCCCTTCAATCCGCTTGAAGCGCTCTTCCTTGATACCGTTTCTTTGCAAGATTTGACGTGTGGCTTCCGCCCGCTCTGCCGACAAGGACCAGTTGTTGCGACCTTGCTGATTTTGGAAAGGCACGGCATCGGTGTGTCCACGAATGGCCACTTTGTTGGGCATGTCTGCCAACGAAGCCGCAACCTCGCTGATCAACGCGGCCGCTTTGCCTTGCATGCCAGCATTGCCACTTGGGAACATCGCAAAGTCGGCGTTGTCGATGATCTCGATGCGCAAGCCTTCTTGGTCACGGCTGATGGCCACTTTGTCTTTCAGCGATTCAAACTTTTTGTTCTCTGACAATTTCTCTTTGATTTCTTGCTCGAGTTTTTCAAAGTTTTCTTTGTCTTGCTGCTCTGCAATGGCTTTGCGCTCGGCTTTGCTCAATTTGTCGGGGTCGCTACCACCTTCGCCTTGACCGCCCTCGCCTGAGCCCAGGCCTTCACCTTTGCCGCCTTTGGACGGGTCATTGGCCTCGTTTTCATTTTCAGGGCCGGGGTCGGTGTCGGGGTTGGGGCCGCCTTCGGATTTGGGCGTCAAGCGCTCAAGCAAACCGGTTTGACGTGCTGCATAGGGAAAGGCATCGGGGTCGATGATGGAGCGACCACCCAAGACGCCGTTGGAGCCAGCCAATTGACCAACGGGCACCAAACTGTGCGAAGTGGGTTTGAAATAGTCGGCAATGCTTTTGCGTTGGTCGGCATTGGACGCGCCCAACAGCCACATCAACAAAAAGAACGCCATCATGGCGGTCATCATGTCGGCCAGCGCAATTTTCCAAGCGCCACCGTGGGCGCCGCCATGGCCATCTTCAATTTTCTTGATGATGATGACCGGCGCAAGACCTTCAGCCGCAGGCGGGGCCCCTTCAGCCGGAGGGGGCGCGTCTGGTGGCGCATCCGGCGCAGCATCGGCGCTAGCTGCAGCAGCAGCGGCAGGGTCTTCCTTGGCGGCTTGTTCCTCAGCCATGGTTACTTGCCTCGCATGCCGTCAAAAATTTCACCAAAGGATGGCTTGTTATGGTGGTTGATCACCGATCGGGCTGCCTCAATCACCAAGGGCATGGGGTGACCATGCAAGTTGGCCACGATGAGTTGCTGCACGCACTTGAAAATTTCACCGTCTTCTTCAACCACCTGGGCAATGCGAATGGCAAAAGGACCTGCAATACCGTAGGCCAACAACACGCCCATGAAGGTACCCACCAGGGCTGAACCAATCAGGGCGCCCAGCACAGGTGGTGGTTGGTCAATCGCACCCATGGTTTTCACCACACCCAACACGCAAGCCACAATGCCCAGCGCAGGCAAAGCGCCCTCCATAGAGGCCCAGACCGTGG
>JBIIPF010000102.1:0-6251 GCA_044342755.1 Limnohabitans sp.
CCGAAGTCATCGCGGGTGAACTGCAAGGCAACAAAGAGCTGGCTGCGGCGGCGTTCAACGCCCGCGTCATCCCCAGCGTGGCCTACACCGACCCCGAAGTGGCATGGGTGGGCCTGACCGAAGACCAGGCCAAAGCGCAAGGCATCAAGGTCAAAAAAGGTTTGTTTCCATGGGCCGCTTCAGGCCGCGCCATTGCCAATGGGCGCGACGAAGGCGTGACCAAACTGCTGTTTGACGACAGCCCTGAGGCCCATGGTCACGGCAAGATCTTGGGCGGCGGCATGGTCGGCACCCACGCGGGCGACATGATTGGTGAAGTGGCCTTGGCCATTGAGATGGGCGCAGACGCCATCGACATTGGCAAAACCATCCACCCGCATCCCACGCTGGGCGAAAGCATTGGCATGGCGGCCGAGGTGGCGCATGGCAGTTGTACTGATGTACCCCCTGCAAGACGGTGATAGAGGCCAGCTACCAACCCGTCGCTAAAAAATCTGCGGGTGAAAGGATGGCGACGTTGCGCCAACGCTGAAGGCTTAACAAGTCTGCATCACTTGAAATAAGAACCATGGCTTCGCAAGCCATGGCCAAGGCCAGAAACTTATCGTCCTTGGGATCCCGGCAAGCACCAAGCGAAGCCGCTTCACTGGCGGTATCTATTTCAAAAAGATGCGCCGTTTGCGTCACCACTTTCAAAAATTCCAAGCGTGTTTGCAAGGGCGCGTAACGGTCAAACTTGGGTCGTTGAAGCACGACTTGCAGTTCAGCCAAGGTGCTTTGGCTGACGCAATGCGCATGGGATTTGACAGCCGCCAACAAGGCTTGCCGTGGTTTTGATGCAGGGCGAAGCATGGCGCCGACCAAGGTGCTGGTGTCAATCACCACGCGGCCCATTCAACTCACCTCGAAGTTTTAACGAGCTTGCTGGTCTGCACATCGGTCAGCTTGCCCGCTGCAGGCGTGAGCGTGTTGTCCGCTTTGGCAAAGTACGCATCAAATGCATCGGCTGCGCTGGTTCGCTTGCTGCGCAACTGTTGCAACTCCATCATGTCTTGGGGTGAGACGATGAACGCCGCAGTGCGGCCATGCCGGGTGATGGTCACTGGTTCGCGCTGCACGGTATCGAGCAATTGGCCAAAGCGGTTTTGCGCTTCAACGGACGTGACGGTGATCATGGCTAAACTCCCTGAGTTGACTATTTTGTACAGTTTAGCCAAGATGGCTGAGCCCTGCAATGGCTGCTGTGACAATGAAAGTGCAACGGACACCAAACACATGACCATTCCTTTGCTCTACACCTACCGCCGCTGTCCCTACGCCATGCGGGCCCGCATGGCCTTGCTGCAAGCGGGCGTGATGTACCAAGCCATCGAGGTGTCCCTCAGAGACAAACCCGCCGCCATGCTGGCCTTGTCGCCCAAAGGCACCGTGCCGGTGTTGGTGCTGCCTGAAGGCCGTGTGCTGGAGCAAAGCATGGACATCATGGAATGGGCATTTGCGCAAACGGCCGACGCGCAAACCTGGTGGGCGAGGGCGCAAACATCAAACAACCAACAGCTGCAAGCCATTTGCGATGGCGCATTCAAACACCACTTGGACCGCTACAAATACCCGCAGCGTTACGCCGACGCCCAAGACCGGGCGCACCATCAAACGCAGGCGCTGACCTTGCTGCTGGAGCCCTTGAACCAAGCGCTGCACAGCACCGGCTTGTTGGGCGGCACCACGCCCTGCGCCGCCGACATCGGCATTTTTCCGTTTGTGCGCCAGTGCGCCGCGGTGGACCTCGCCTGGTTTGAGGCCTTGCCGTTGCCGCATCTGCAAGCCTGGTTGTCTGCTTGGCGAGGGCATCCGCTGTTTGATCAAGCCATGCGGAAAGTGGACGCCGTTCAACCCTCTCGAAATTGAACATGCTTTTCAAAATATATATATAAATCAATGACTTATGAAAGATGATGCTCAAAGCCATTGATTTTGAAGATCAAGTGAGGCTGAGCTTTCACGGGTGCTATTGCTTGAGGCTGCTCATGAGCAAACCACGCGGGCTGCACTCCGGGCACTTCGCCACCGGTTGGACTTCCCTGGAATAGCGCGGGAGCAGGGCTTGGAAATCGGTTGGGCGCAGGCTGGGTTGCTGGGTCAACAACAGGGCAATGAAGCCCGACACCAAGGGCGCGGCGTAGCTGGTGCCCATGGCGCGTGGTGTGCGCCCAGGCGCATAAATGACCGTGCGGGCGTCCAGCGCCGAGTAATTTTCAACGCGGTTGTCGGGGTCCACCGCACCGACTGAAATGACGCCTTCGCAGTTGGCGGGTTCGGCCAGTTTTTGACCGTAGGTGTTGCCCACGGCGGCCACGATGAACACTTGTTTGTCCAACAAGCGATTCACCAAGGCTTGCAGGTCGGCACCGCAGCTCGACTTGCCACCGGCCAAGCTCAGGTTGATCACCTGCGCAGGGTGGGGGTTGTCGGGCACATTCGCCACCGGCAGGCCGGCCGACCAGGCCAAGGCGTCAAGCAAATCGGCACGGCTCATGCCGCAGGGGCCAAACAAACGCACGGGCAAAATTTTCACCGCGCTGGGCTCGTCCTTGCCAGTGCGTGGCCGTTGGCTGGTGCCCGCCACCAAACTGGCCACGTCGGTGCCATGGGTGCGCAGCATGGCGGCGGGCTGAACGCCGGCGCAGTGTGCGTCAGCGGCGTCGGGCGAGAAGTCGGCAGAGCGACCGCCTTTGAGGTTTTTCGCGCCGCTGATGAAGTCATAGCCCGGCAACAAGCGGTCCTTCAACAGCGCTTGTTCGGCCAGCACGCCGGAGTCAATCACGGCCACCACCACCTCGGGCGTGGCGGCTTGCACGGCGCTGGCGAGCAAGGTCGAACACACCATCAAGGTGGTCAACCATTTTGGGCACGAAGCGGTCGAAGCGTTCATGGGGCGGTGTCGATGCCGAGCCCGAGGGGCGCGGAAAATCGAGCAATTTGTTAATGTTGAAAATATTATTTATCCGCCTCATTGAATACGCAATTTGGCGTTTACTACTTATAAATTAATAGCAATATTATTTGTATTAAATTAAAAATGACTTCAGGTCTCGAGGTTTTGCAGAATGTATTTAAAAATACTCAATAAAATCAATGACTTGTATTTTTTCATGCGTTTTCATCGGGCATGATTTGTCTGGCAAAAGCTTGAAAATCAATTTATAAATATCAATTTATTTTCAAATATGAATATTTAGGGCTGCGTCATAGCGCCTGGTTTGGGCGCGGCTGTCGATGGGCTTTTGAAAAGCCGACCTGCGGCTGGTGATGAGGATCTACGTCGCCCTGAAACAACAAGCAGACCATCTTGCCGCTGATACAGGATCTCGATACTTAAATAACCATTTATAAGTATTAAATTCACTTATTTCAAATTTACAAATACCAAACAATTCATCTGATGAATTGATCTGGTTTCCTTCGCATGCAATCCGTCGTTTTCAAGGCTGTCACCCACACCACCAGCAAACTGGCTGCACTCACGGCGGCAGCCAGTGTGACGGCCTGTGGCGGTGGCGGGGACATGAGCTCCGACGCGCCGGGCAGTGCGAATCGACAAAACAGTGTGCTCGGCCAACCAGCGCAGACCGTGACTGAAGCGGCGGCATCCCGCTTTTTGGGTCACGCGGCCTGGGGCGGCAACCCCAGCGCCATGGATGAGGTGATTGGCTGGGGCATGGAGGGTTGGTTGGATGCGCAATTGGCCTTGCCCATCAAAGAAACGTTTGTCGAGTGGTTGGTGAGAAGGGGGTATGGCAAGAAGGGCAACTCCAGTTCTCAAGGTTTGTATCCTGGTTTATGGCGAAGGTTGATGAGCAATCTCGACCCTGATCCACAGTTCAGCAACAACGATGCGGTCAGACAAAGAATGGCCCTGGCTTTGAGCGAATTTTTTGTTTGCTCATTCGACAAATTGATCACAGGGGGTTATGGCCAATTCGCCATGGCCTATTACTGGGACATTTTGGAGAAACATGCGTTTGGCAACTTTCGCGCCCTGTTGGAGGATGTGACCCTCAACCCTGCGATGGGGTTCTTTCTCAATACCAGAGGCAACACCAAAGCCACCCCCGGTCGTGTCCCCGATCAAAACTATGCCCGCGAAGTCATGCAGTTGTTCAGCATTGGACTGCATGATTTGAACCCTGATGGCACTGAAAAAAAAGACGCTCAGGGGCAGCCCATCGAGACTTACACCAACGAAGACATCGAAGGCTTGTCCAAGGTGTTCACCGGGTGGAACACAGATGGCTCCTTCAAAACAGCCGTTGACGCTGCATTTTGGAGTTATGGGCAAACGATGGCCAACCCCATGGTGCTGAATGAAAGCTTGCACAGCCCGGAAGAAAAAAAGTTTTTAGACACCGTGATTCCTGCTGGCACCAACGGCAAAGACAGTTTGAAAATAGCCTTGGACGCCTTGTTCAACCATGCCAACACCGGACCTTTTTTCGCCAAGCAAATGATCCAACGCTTGGTCACCAGCAACCCCAGCCCAGCCTATGTGCAACGTGTGGCTCAGGTGTTTGCCAACAACGGCCAAGGCACGCGTGGCGACTTGAAAGCGGTGTTCAAAGCCCTGTTGCTTGACCCCGAAGCGCGGCAGTTTGATCAGGGCGGCAGCAGCAACAGCTTTGGCAAACTGCGCGAGCCCATGGTGCGCTTGATTCAATGGGCCCGAACTTTTTCAGCCACGTCTGTGTCCGTTGAAAAAGACAAAGAGTGGGAGATTTACAACCCCTTCATTCATGTTGAATCAGAGTTGGGGCAAAAGCCCATGTTCGCCCCCAGCGTCTTCAATTTCTTCCGCCCCGGCTATACCCCACCCAACAGCGGTATTTCGCAGCAGGGCTTGTTGGCACCGGAATTTCAAATCCTCACCGAACCTGCCATCGTGGGTTATGTGAATTTCATGCAAAAAATGGTGAGCAACCATGAAGCCATTGCCAAACCCCCGGGTTATTTGGTGGCCGATTACAGCGCTTACGTTGCGATGGCTATCGACCCGACATTGCTGCTGAACAAACTCACGGTGTGCTTGGCGCCCCATGCTTTCAATGCCTCGCAAATCAACACCATGGCCGTCATGTTGGCGGGTATGCCCGATGACCCTGCCGGTTTGAAAAAACGGGTGTACACCGCGGTGTGGCTGATCATGTGTGTCCCCGATTATTTGATTCAAAGGTGAGCCATGAACCCACTCTCTCAAGCCACGCGACGTGCATTCATGCAACAAGGTGCCGCCTTGGCATTCACCCATGCTGCGGCACCCTTGGCTGCGAGCTTGACGCTCTTGAACAACGCAGCCGCAGACACCGCCACCGACTACAAAGCCTTGGTCTGCGTGTTTTTATACGGGGCCAATGACCATTACGGCACGGTGGTGCCTTACACAACGAACACGCACCAAGCCTATTGGCAGATCCGCGCACCCAAAGACTCGAAATCCATCGGCGACTATCTGGGCATTGCGCTGCCACGTGAAAAATTATTGCCCCTGACCGCCCAAAACAGTTCAGTGGTTCAAGACCACGCCTTGCACCCCGCGATGGCGGGGATGCAGGGATTGTTCAAAGCCAACCGCGCAGCCATTGTGCTGAACGTGGGGCCCTTGATCCATCCCACCACCTACACCACCTTCAAAAATAAATCGGTGCCACTGCCCCCCAATTTGCTGTCTCACAACAACCAGCAAGCCTATTGGCAGACCGCGTTCAGAGGAGAGGGCGCGCCCACGGGCTGGGCTGGTCGCATGGCCGATTTGTTTTTAAGCCAAAACAACAACGCCAGCCTGACGTGTGTTTCCTTGAATGGCGATGCGCTGATCTTGTCGGGTCATCAAACCATCTCCACCAAGATGAGCACCACAGGTGTGTCAACCTTGAATGCCCTGAATACAAACACGTTTGGCAACACTGCGGCAGCGTTAGAACTGCTGAAAACCATGTCCATGAGCAGCAGCGACCACATGATGCGCACGCAATACGCCCAGGTCATGCAGCGCAGTTTGGACACCTACAGTCTTGTTGCGGGCAGTGTGGGGACTTCCGCCATCACGGATGCCTCTTTGGTGTACATGCCCTCTGCGCACGCGCACTTGCCCAACACCAAATACAACAGTACAAACACCAGAATTGAATCTACTCCCTTGGCCGCGCAATTGGAAATGGTGGCCCGCATGATCCAGCAAGGTCCCAACTTGGGCTTGA
>JBIIPF010000103.1:0-6223 GCA_044342755.1 Limnohabitans sp.
CACAAACTGAACGGTTCGCTGTTGAAGGCGGGCTTGGTGGACGAATTGCTGGTGTATTTGGCACCCCAATTGCTGGGCCCTGGCCAAGCCATGGCGGCTTTGCCTGAACTGCAATCACTGCCCGCAACAGCGGCTTGGCAATTCACCGACCACACCACTTTAGGGCCTGATTTGCGGGTGCGGCTCAAAGCCGTCCGCTGATCTGCGAAAATACGCGGATGTTCACCGGAATCATCACCGGCGTGGGGCGCATCGCCGCCGTTCACGACCTGGGTCGCTCTTTGGATCATGGCAAACGCCTTGAGATCAGCACACCTGCGCACTATCTGGACGATGTCGGTCTGGGCGACAGCATCGCCTTGAACGGTGCTTGCATGACGGTCATTGCTTTTGACGCCGCTCAAAACCACTTTTCCATCGACATTTCGGCCGAATCGCTCGACAAAACAGCTGAACTGAACAAGATCGGCACCACCTTGAATTTGGAAAAAGCTTTGCGCCCCAACGACCGTTTGGGCGGCCACATCGTGTCCGGCCATGTGGACGGCATCGGTTCGGTCAGCCAGTTTGTGCAAATTGGCGAAAGTTGGTTGTTGCAAGTGCTGGCCCCACCCGCCTTGGCCAAGTACCTGGCCTACAAGGGTTCCATCACCGTCAACGGGGTCAGCCTCACGGTCAACCAGATCGAAGACACCCCCCAAGGCTGCGTGGTGTCCATCAATTTGATTCCCCACACGGTGGAGAACACGGCGCTGGGCAGCTTGAAAGCCGGCAGTGCGGTGAATTTGGAAATCGACACGGTGGCACGTTACGTTGAACGCATGCTCAGCCTGCAAGCTTCTGCCCAACTGAAAGCCCCTGAATGACCAGCGCACTGCAACCCGTGGCCATCTCCCCTGTGGAAGACATCGTCGCCGACATGAAAGCCGGGCGCATCGTCATCTTGGTGGACGAAGAAGACCGCGAAAACGAAGGCGATTTGGTCTTGGCCTCCGACCACGTCACGCCCGAAGCCATCAATTTCATGGCGCGCTTTGGGCGTGGCCTGATTTGCCTCACGCTGACCCGCGAGCGTTGCGAATTTTTGAAACTCCCGCCCATGGCTGCGCGCAACGGCACCGTCTACAGCACCGCGTTCACCGTGTCCATTGAAGCCGCTGAAGGTGTGACCACAGGCATTTCAGCAGCCGACCGCGCCAAAACCATCCAAGTGGCCGTGGCCAAAAGCACCCAAGCAACAGACTTGGTGCAACCCGGCCATGTCTTTCCCTTGCAAGCCGTGGACGGCGGCGTGCTGATGCGCGCCGGTCACACCGAAGCGGGTTGCGACCTGGCCGCCATGGCCGGTTGCTCACCCTCTGCCGTGATTTGCGAAATCATGAACGACGACGGCACCATGGCGCGTCTGCCCGATTTGCAGTTGTTTGCGGCCGAGCATGGTTTGAAAATTGGCACCATCGCCGACCTGATTGCGCACCGCAGCCGCACCGAGTCGCTGGTGCACAAAGTGGGATCTCGCCCTTTGCAAACCACCCACGGCGAATTTACCGCCAACGCCTACAAAGACATCACCAATGGCGCGGTGCACATGGCGCTGGTCAAAGGCCACTGGCAAGCCAGCGCCGAGGTGTTGGCCCGGGTGCACGAGCCACTGTCGGTGCTGGACGCCTTGGAGCCGAACCGGGTCATGCATTCTTGGGGACTGGATTCCAGCCTGCAACGCATCGCCCAAGAAGGCGCAGGCGTGGTGGTGCTGCTCAATTGCGGCGAAAGCGCCGAGCAACTGCTGGCCCAGTTTGACGGTACCGCGCGCTCGGCACACGGCCCCGAACGTGGCCGCATGGACTTGCGCAGCTACGGTGTGGGCGCGCAAATTTTGCGCGACTGCGGCGTGCAAAAAATGCGTCTTCTGGGAACCCCACGCCGCATGCCCAGCATGACCGGCTACGGGCTTGAAATCACCGGCTACCTCACCAAAGAATAAAAACAATGTTCATCTCCAACCTCGCCAGCACCACGACACTTGATGGCAGCGCCCTCAAGATCGGCATCGTTCAAGCGCGTTTCAATGAAGACATCACCAACGCCTTGGCCACGGCGTGCATCGCCGAACTCCAAGCCATGGGCGTGCTGGAAGTCAACATCAGCCTGGTGCATGTGCCGGGTGCTTTGGAGGTGCCCATGGCCTTGCAAGCGCTGGCCCAAATCGAAGACCCCGAACCGTTCAGCGCGCTCATCGCCTTGGGCTGCATCATCCGTGGCGAAACCTACCACTTTGAGTTGGTGGCCAACGAGTCTGGTGCTGGTGTCACCAAGGTGAGCCTCGATTACCACGTACCCATTGCCAACGCCATCCTGACCGTCGAAGACCTGCCCCAAGCCGTGGCGCGTCAAACCGACAAGGGTCGCGATGCAGCGCGCGTGGCGGTGGAAATGGCCTTGTTGTTGCAAAGCCTGGCATGAACGACACCACGACCCCCATCCCCCGCAGCAAACCCGCTGGCGACATGCGCCGCGCCAGCGCCCGTGCTGCCCGCAGCCGCTCACGCAGTTTTGCGGTGCAAGCCCTCTACCAAATTTTGGTGGGGCGCAATGAAGCCGACGACGTGGACGCGTTCACTCGTGAACTCAGCGGCTTCAACAAAGCCGACACCGTGCACTTCGATGCTTTGTTGCATGGTTGTGCGGCACAAGCAGCCGAGTTGGATGCGCTCATCCTGCCCTTGCTGGACCGCAAGATGGCCGAGATTTCGCCCATCGAACACGCGGTGCTGTGGATTGGTTGTTATGAGATGAAGCATTGCCTGGACATCCCATGGCGCGTGGTCATCAACGAATGCATTGAACTGGCCAAAGAATTTGGCGGCACCGACGGCCACAAGTATGTGAACGCCGTGCTGAACGGCGTTGCGCCTCAACTGCGTGCGCTGGAAGTGCAAGCCGACAACGCGTCCAAGGCCGCCAAAGCCGCACCGGCAGCCCAGGCCGACTGACACCATGCGTGTGAGCCAACGCGCCCAGCGCATCGAACCGTTTTATGTCATGGAAATGGCCAAGGCCGCGCAAGCCATCGCCGCCAGCGCCCGCCACACCGACCGCCCCATGGTTTTTTTGAATATTGGCGAGCCCGATTTCACCGCACCGCCCTTGGTGCAAGCCGCTGCTGACAAAGCCATCCGCGATGGCCGCACCCAATACACCAACGCCCTGGGCTTGGACAGCCTGCGCGAGCGCATCAGTGCTTGGTACGGCAGCCGCTTTGGTGTGGCCGTGCCGGCGCGGCGCATCGTCATCACAGCAGGCGCATCCGCTGCGTTGCAATTGGCTTGTCTGGCGCTGGTGGAAGCTGGCGACGAGGTGCTCATGCCCGACCCCAGCTACCCGTGCAACCGTCACTTTGTGAGCGCCGCCGATGGCCGCGCGGTGTTGCTGCCCGCGGGCCCGGAACAACGCTTTCAACTGACCGCTGATCAGGTGCAAACACATTGGCAAGCACAAACCCGCGGGGTGTTGCTGGCCTCGCCATCCAACCCCACCGGCACCTCGGTGGCGGCCGCTGAATTGGCCCGCATCCACAACATCGTCAACAACCACGGCGGCATCACCTTGGTGGATGAAATCTATTTGGGCTTGAGTTTCGAGGCGGCTTATGGTCAAACTGCGTTGGCCATCGACGACCAGATCATCAGCATCAACAGTTTCTCCAAGTACTTCAACATGACCGGTTGGCGCTTGGGTTGGATGGTGGTGCCTGAGACCTTGGTGCCCGTCCTGGAACGCTTGGCGCAAAACCTGTTCATTTGCCCCAGCAGCATCGCGCAGCATGCCGCCTTGGCCTGTTTCGAACCCGACAGCTTGGCCCTTTATGAAGAACGACGCGCTGCCTTCAAACAACGGCGCGATCAATTCATTCCGCAATTGAACGACATGGGTTTGACGGTGCCGGTGATGCCCGATGGGGCGTTCTACGCTTGGGCCGACTGCCGCCAAGCCTGCGCGCGATTGGGTCTGGCCGACAGCTGGGCGTTGGCCGAGCACATGATGCGTGAAGCCCATGTGGCCATCACGCCCGGCAAAGATTTTGGGATGCATGCGCCAGCGAACCATGTGCGTTTTTCAACCGCCAGTTCCTTGAGCGATCTGAACACGGCCGCGCAACGCCTGCGCCAATTGTTGGAGGCTGCATGAGTTTTGAATTTCCTGTGCGGGTCTATTGGGAAGACACAGATGCTGGTGGCATTGTTTTTTACGCCAACTACTTGAAGTTTTTTGAACGCGCCCGCACCGAGTGGTTGCGGCACTTGGGCTTGGAACAACAACAACTCAAAAACGACACGGGCGGCATGTTTGTTGTGAGCGAAACCCAATTGAAATACCATCGGCCGGCGCAACTCGACGACTTGTTGCAGGTGAGTGCCCAACTACACGACAAGGGCCGCGCCAGCTTGGTGATTACCCAACAAGCTTGGCGGCTCGAAGCCGATCACAGCCGCACCTTATTGTGTGAAGGCACCATCCGCATTGGCTGGGTGCAAGCCCAGGCCTTGAAACCTGAACGCATTCCCTCATCGATTTTGGAGATCCTGTCATGAACGACTTTTCCATAGTGCATTTGATGCTCAACGCCAGTTGGGTGGTGCAAGCCGTGGTGCTCATCTTGTTGCTGGTGTCCGTGTTCAGTTGGGCCGCCATCTTTCGCAAGCTCTTGTCGCTGTCGCGCGTGAAAAATCTCAATGACGAGTTCGAACGCGAGTTTTGGTCGGGCAAGAGTTTGAACGAGTTGTTTGCCGCTGCCACGCAAAACGCCAAATTGGCCGGCCCGATGGAGCGTATTTTTGCCAGTGGCATGCGTGAATACCAAAAGCTGCGGGAACGGCGCATCAGCGACAGCGGTTTGTTGATGGATGGTGCACGCCGCGCCATGCGCGCGAGTTTGCAGCGCGAAATGGACGAGATTGAATCCAATTTGTCCATGTTGGCCTCGGTCGGTTCGGTGTCGCCCTACATCGGCTTGTTTGGCACGGTCTGGGGCATCATGCACGCCTTCACGGGCTTGGCAGCCTTGCAACAAGTCACGCTGGCCAAAGTGGCCCCGGGCATTGCAGAAGCCTTGGTGGCCACGGCCATTGGCTTGTTCGCCGCCATCCCTGCGGTGCTGGCCTTCAACCGTTTCTCGCGGGACATCGACCGCGTGGCCAACAAGTTGGAAACCTTCATCGAAGAGTTCTCCAACATCTTGCAGCGCAATGTGGGCACGCAAGTGGCCGCAGGTCGCTGAAGGCGGCTCACCATGGCCACCGTCTCCACCCGCAACCGCCGAGGCCGCCGCACCATCAGCGAGATCAACATGGTGCCGTTCATCGACGTCATGTTGGTGCTGCTGATCATCTTCATGGTGACCGCGCCTTTGCTCGCGCCCAGTTTGATCGAGGTGCCCAGCATCGGCAAAGCCAGTGCCGCGCCCGATCAGGTCATCACCATCGAGATCAACAAAGAGTTGAAGATTGTGGTGAAGTCACGCAAGCCCGGCCAAGGCACCGGCACCAGCGTGAAACAAGATGCCACCATGGACAGCGTGGCCAAAGTGGCGTTGCAAATGCAGGGGGGCAACGCCAGCACGCCGGTGGTGATCAGTGCGGACAAAAAAATTGCGTATGAAAACGTGGTCAAACTGATGGACCAGTTGCAACGTGCCGGTGTGCAACGTGTGGGCTTGTCCGTGACGGTCATCGATTGAGCCCCAGCCCGATGCGCAACCCCAACCTGGAATTTGCACCTCCGCCCGCACCCGGCGGTGGT
Organism: Limnohabitans sp.; assembly: GCA_044342755.1. Lineage (GTDB taxonomy): Bacteria > Pseudomonadota > Gammaproteobacteria > Burkholderiales > Burkholderiaceae_C > Limnohabitans. The sequence goes on from JBIIPF010000103.1 coordinate 5,800, forward strand.
CGTGCGATGTTCTTGGCCTTGCTGGTGCACGGACTGTTGGTATTGGCATTGACTTGGGGTGTGAATTGGCAAAGCCAAGACCAAGACCTGAGTGTCGAGGCGGAGTTGTGGTCCAGCGTGCCGCAACCCGTGGCAGCCAAAGGCAACACACCGGAACCGGTGGAAGAAGTCATCGAACCCGAGCCTCAGCCTGAACCACCACCGCCACCGCCACCGCCGCCGCCGGTGAAACAGGTCACACCCGCCAAGCCGGTGATGGATCCGCAAATCGCCATCGACAAACAAAAGAAAAAAGAAGCCCAGGACAAAGCCCGCGAGGAAGAGAAAGCCAAGCTGAAAGAGGCCAATGACAAGAAGGCTGAGAAAGCCAAAGCGTTGGAAAAACGCAAAGCCGAAGAGATGCAACGCGCTGAAGAACGCCACC
>JBIIPF010000104.1:0-6217 GCA_044342755.1 Limnohabitans sp.
GCCGCACAGCTGGTGCCTTATTTCGAAAAAGTCGAAGCCGCCCGTGGACAAGTGTCACTGAGTTATTTTGAATTCACCAGCTTGGCCTTGTTTGCTTTTTTGGCCGACGCGAATCTGGATGTGGTGATTTTGGAAGTGGGTTTGGGCGGACGCTTGGACGCGGTCAACATCTTGGATGCAGATTGCGCGGTCATCACCAGCATCGATCTGGACCACATCGAATTGTTGGGAGGCACGCGCGAGGCGATTGGCTTTGAAAAGGCAGGCATCATGCGCAGCGGCCGACCGGTGGTGGTGTGTGACCCTTCACCTCCTGCATCTGTCTTGGCCCATGCCCACAGCTTGCAGACCGAAGTCTGGTGTGTCGGCACAGATTTTCAATTCTCGGGCGACGCCCAGCAATGGACCTGGAAGGGCAGGGGGCGCACCTACAGCGGCTTGGCCTACCCCGCTTTGCGAGGCGCCAACCAGTTGCTGAATGCTGCGGGTGTGTTGGCGGCGCTCGAGGCCATGCGGCCCCAATTGCCGGTCACGGCGCAAGCCATTCGCTTGGGGCTGTCCTTGGTGGAATGGCCTGGACGGTTTCAAATTTTGCCGGGACAACCCGCCATCGTGCTGGATGTGGCCCACAACCCGCATGCCACTGCAGCCTTGGCCCACAACCTGGATGCCATGGGTTTTTACCCCGGCACCCATGCCGTGGTGGGGGCCATGCTAGACAAAGACTTGCCTGGACTCTTCAAACGCTTGCTGCCCTTGGTGGACTACTGGTATTTCTGTGATTTGCCCACGCCACGCGCGGCCACCGCCGCGCATTTGCACGCGGTTTGGCGGGCTTCATCGCCGCCCACCCAGGCCACTGCTGTCGAGGTGGACAGCCCCTCGGCGGCACTGACCTTGGCCCTCGGGCGTGCAGACCCCGCTGATAGAATTCTCGTTTTTGGTTCGTTCTTCACCGTTGGCGGGGTTCTTCAGCAGGGAATTCCTGGCCGCTTGACTGCCGATCTGCCTACCTGAAGTCTCAAACATGGCGTTTTTCAAGTCCCGTTCCCCATCCACGGCTTCCGCCGAAGAACGCAATGCCGACAACGGCGAAGCCCAAAGCATGGATGTGCTGCGGCAACGCGCCCGCCACCGATTGATTGGTGCCACGGTGTTGGTGCTGATCGCTGTGATCGGTTTCCCAATGGTGTTTGACACCAAACCGCGTGAACTGGCTTCTGACATCCGCATCGACATGCCGGATCGTGATGCGGTGCGCCCCAGCCAGGCCCCCCTGGCCCCGCCTGTGGAAGCCAAAGCGCCGGCGCCCGATGACGTGAAAGCACCTGATTCGCAAGCCCCCGAACCCGAGCCCCCAGACATGGCCAAGCAGCCCGAGCTGCCTGTGGCCGACGTGAAGAAGCCTGACGCCAAGCCCGCGGAAGGCAAAGTCGCTGAGGCCAAAGCTGCACCCAAAGAAGAAGTGCTCAACACCACCAAACCCGACACTGATGCTGGCAAAACCGATGACGCTCCGCGCTTCATCGTGCAAGTGGGTGCCTTCTCTGACGAGGACAAGGTCAGGGAAGTGCGGGCCAAGTTGGAAAAAGCCGGGCTCAAAACCTATGTGCATGTGGCGCAAACCAAAGACGGCAAGCGAACGCGTGTGCGCATTGGACCCTTTGCCAGCAAAGAAGACGCTCAAAAAACAGTGACCAAGGTCAAGGCTTTGAACCTCACTGCAGCCCTGTTGACGCTCTGAACATGGGTGCACTGGATGGGGTTTTGTTGGCCGTGTTGCTGATGTCTTGTCTGTTGGGTTTGTGGCGCGGCGTTATCCGCGAAACCATGGCCTTGGCAGCTTGGTTGCTGGGCTTTTTGTTGTCCTCCAAATATGCCGCAGACATGGCGGTGCAGCTGCCACCCGACTGGGGTGACAACCTGCGCTACTTGGCGGCTTGGTTGTTGGTGTTTGGGGCCGTGTGGCTGAGCATGAGCATCCTGAGCGCCTTGACGCAACGGTTGGTAGCCGTGGTTGGCCTGGGTTTGTTGGACCGCTTCATGGGTGGTGTGTTTGGATTGATGCGCGGCGGCATTGCCTTGATGGCGGTGTCGGTGTTGGTGGGCTTGACGCCCGTCAAAACATCACCCGCTTGGATGAATTCTTGGGTAGCGCAGTCGGCCGATGAGGGCGTGAAGTTTTTCAAACCCATCTTGCCGGCGCAATTGGAAAGGTTGGTGTCCTGATGTGTGGCATTGTGGGCGTGGTCAGCCAGACCAATGTGAACCAGTTGATTTACGACGCACTGTTGTTGTTGCAACACCGCGGCCAAGACGCCGCTGGCATCGTCACCCAACTGGACCGCAAATTTTTCATGCACAAAGCCAAGGGCATGGTGCGCGATGTTTTTCGCACACGCAACATGCGGGCCTTGCCCGGCAATGTCGGGCTGGGACAGGTGCGTTACCCCACAGCCGGTAACGCCTACAGCGAAGAAGAAGCCCAGCCTTTTTACGTCAACGCACCCTTTGGCTTGGTGTTGGTGCACAACGGCAACTTGACCAATGCCCAGTCATTGAAGGCCGATTTGTTCTCCACCGACCACCGCCACATCAACACCGAAAGCGACTCCGAGGTGTTGCTGAATGTGCTGGCCCACGAGTTGGAAAAAACCACGCGCGGCTTGGTGCTCTCGCACATCGATGTGTTTGCTGCCGTCGCCGGTGTGCACACCCGTGTGAAAGGCTCGTATGCCGTGGTGGCCATGATTGCAGGCCACGGCATGGTGGCGTTTCGCGACCCCTTTGGCATTCGGCCACTGTGTTTGGGCAAAGGCGCTGATGGCACTTGGATGGTGGGCAGCGAGTCGGTGGCCTTGGAAGGCACGGGCCACAGGTTTGTGCGTGACATCGCGCCCGGAGAAGCGGTGTTCATCGACATGCAGGGCCAGCTGCATGCCCAACAATGCGCCCAAAATCCGCAGCTCATGCCTTGCATTTTTGAGTATGTGTATCTGGCCAGACCCGACTCCACCATCGACGGCATTTCGGTGTACCAAGCACGTTTGAACCTGGGCGAAACCTTGGCCAAGCGGGTGGTGTCCACCGTACCGCCGTCTGACATTGATGTGGTGATTCCCATTCCCGAATCGAGTCGCCCCAGCGCCACAGAACTCGCGCATTTGCTGGGCAAGCCGTACCGCGAAGGGTTTGTGAAAAACCGTTATGTGGGCCGCACGTTCATCATGCCCGGCCAATCGGTGCGCAAAAAGTCGGTGCGCCAAAAGCTCAACGTCATCGTCAGCGAATTCAAAGGCCGCAACGTGCTGTTGGTCGATGACTCCATCGTGCGTGGCACCACCAGCCGAGAAATCGTGCAAATGGCCCGCGACGCCGGTGCCCGCAAGGTCTACATGGCCAGCGCAGCTCCCCCCGTGCGTTTTCCCAATGTATACGGCATCGACATGCCCACACCGGAAGAACTGGTGGCGCACAACCGCACCGTGGAAGAGGTGCGTGAACTCATCGGATGTGACGCCTTGATTTACCAAGACATTGGCCCGATGCGCGACGCCGTGCGCCGCGCCGCTTTGCCCGGTTCCCCAGCTTTGCAAGGCTTTGACGCTTCTTGTTTTGATGGTGTTTACGTCACCGGTGACGTGACTGCTGCCGACATTTCCAGACTCAACCAACAACGCGTGGGCAGCGAAGAGGACAGCGAAGACAATTCGCGCTTGGCCTTGCCCAACGCCAATGCCTGAACCCCATGACTGAACCCAAAGTGCCCCCTTCTTTGCACCTTGAAACCCTGGCGGTGCGCTTGGCCGTGGAGAAAAGCCAATATGGTGAAAACTCCGAAGCCTTGTTCCTCACCAGCGGCTATGTGCAACCCTCGGCCCAAGCCTCGGCAGATCGTTTTGCGGGCGACGAAGACGGCTACACCTATGGTCGGGCCGGCAACCCAACCGTCAGCAGTTTCGAGATGCGTTTGGCGGCCTTGGAAGGCACCGAAGCGTGTATTGCCACATCGAGTGGCATGTCGGCCATCACCTTGATGCTGTTCAGCCTGCTCAAGGTGGGCGACCACGTGGTGTATTCGCAGTCGATGTTTGGCTCGACCATCAAATTGATTGGCTCCGAGTTTGCCCGTTTTGGCGTGGCCTCCACCATGGTGCCGCAAACCGATTTGAAAGCATGGCAAGCGGCGATTCAACCCAACACCAAACTGCTGTTTGCTGAAACGCCTACCAACCCCTTGACCGAGGTGTGCGACATCCAAGCCTTGGCCGACATGGCGCACAACGCAGGCGCTTTGCTGGCGCTGGACAATTGTTTCGCCACCCCTGTTTTGCAACGCCCCATCGACATGGGTGCCGACATCATCATGCATTCGGGCACCAAGTATTTGGACGGCCAAGGGCGTGTCATGGCGGGCGCATTGTGTGCCAGTGAAGCCATGGTGTTGGAAAAGTTTTTGCCGGTCATGAAAAACAGCGGCATGGTGTTGGCCCCGTTCAACGCTTGGGTGGTCTTGAAGGGCTTGGAAACTTTGGACATCCGCATGCGTGCCCAGAGTGAGCGAGCCCATGCCTTGGCCCATTGGTTGGCGCAACACCCCAGTGTGGCCAAGGTGCATTACCCCGGCTTGAAGAGCCACCCGCAACACGCCTTGTCGATGAAGCAAATGAGCAACATGGGCGGCGCGGTGCTGTCCTTTGATGTCCAGGCCAAGGATGCCGAACAAGCCCGGGCGCGTGCCTTTCATGTTTTGGACTGCTTGAAGGTGTTGTCCTTGTGCACCAATTTGGGCGACACCAAAACCCTGCTCACCCATCCGGCCAGCACCTCGCACGGCAAGCTCAGTGAAGACCAACGCCAAGCGGCGGGCATTGGCCAAGGCTTGATTCGTGTGGCTGTGGGTTTGGAACACCTCGACGACATGAAAACCGATTTGTTACGCGGCCTTGAAACCTTCTAAACACCTGCACATGCACACCCGCACCCGATTTGCCCCATCGCCTACTGGTTTCATTCACCTGGGCAACATCCGCTCGGCGCTCTACCCTTGGGCGTTTGCGCGTGCCACTGGTGGCGATTTCATCTTGCGCATCGAAGACACCGATGTCGAACGTTCTTCGCAAGAAGCCGTGGATGTGATTTTGGAAGGCATGGCTTGGTTGGGTTTGAACCATGACGAAGGCCCGTTCTACCAAATGCAGCGCATGGACCGCTACAAAGCAGTGCTGGCGCAGTTGCAAGCTGCGGGGCATGTCTACCCCTGTTATATGAGCGTGGCCGAGTTGGATGCCTTGCGTGAACGCCAAATGGCGGCCAAAGAAAAACCACGCTACGACGGCACTTGGCGACCCGAGGCGGGCAAAACCTTGCCCGCGATTCCTGCTGGTGTGCAACCGGTGTTGCGTTTCAAAACACCTTTGAACGGTGTGGTCACTTGGGACGACAAGGTCAAAGGGCGCATCGAGATTCGCAACACCGAACTTGATGATTTGGTGATTGCCCGACCCGATGGCACGCCCACCTACAACTTTTGCGTGGTGGTCGATGACATGGACATGGCCATCACCCATGTCATTCGTGGCGACGACCATGTGAACAACACGCCTCGGCAAATCCATATCTTCAATGCCCTGGGCAACACGCCACCGGTGTACGCGCATTTGCCCACGGTGCTCAACGAGCAGGGCGACAAACTCAGCAAACGCACCGGTGCCAAGCCGGTGACGCAATTCCGCGATGAAGGTTTTTTGCCTGAAGCCATGGTCAATTATTTGGCCCGCTTGGGTTGGAGCCATGGTGACGATGAAATTTTCAGCAGCGCCCAGTTTGTGCAATGGTTCAACCTGGACCATTTGGGCAAGAGTGCCGCCCAATTTGACGAAGCCAAACTGCGTTGGGTGAACGCGCAGCATTTGAAAGCCATGCCCGACGACAGCTTGGCGCCCTTGGTGCAAGCGCAGTTGCAGCATCTGGGCATCACCGCCGATGAACGCTTGCCGGCCATTTGCGGTTTGTTCAAAGACCGTTGCGACACCACGCTGGCCCTGGCGCATTGGGCCAAGGCTTTTTACGCCGATGTGCACCCCAGCGCCGAAGAGGTGGCCAAGCACGTGACCGATGCGGTTCGACCGGCCTTGCAACGCTTGTCTGACAAGTTGGCCGCGCTGTCTGAATGGTCCACACCGGCCATCAGCGAGGCCATCAAAGCCGTGTTGAC
>JBIIPF010000105.1:0-6189 GCA_044342755.1 Limnohabitans sp.
GAGGGGCGCGGCGCGGGCGAGGCGCTGGAAACCGCGGGCGGCATTGTGCGGGCCTTGCCGCTGCTCAACGATGTGTTTTGGGTGGCGGCTGGGGATGTGTTTGCGCCGGACTTTGCGTTTTCTGCTTTGGACTATGAGCGCTTCAAAGCCAGCCTGCATTGGGCGCACATTTGGCTGGTGCCCAACCCCGCGCACAACCCGCGTGGGGACTTTGGGTTGTCGGCGCAGGGCTTGGCGCTCAACCTTCCCAAACTCCAGGCGGGGCTGGTGTCGCCCGTTCCAGAAAGCGTATCGGCTCAGCCGCCAAGGGCTTTTCCATCCGACCCTTCGCAGCCCCTTTTCACGTTCAGCACCATCGCCCTGTACAAACGCGCTTTCTTTGAAGCCGCTTGGTGCCCCATTCCAGCGGGCAACCCCGATGGCGTGAAAGCGCCTCTGGCACCCATGCTGCGCGCCGCCATGGACCAAGGTTTGGTCAGCGCCTCGCTTTATGAGGGTTTATGGGTCGATGTGGGTACACCCGAGCGTTTGGCGCAGTTGAACGAATAGCCATTCGCTTGACCGGTCGTAGCCTATTGGCTACATTTCTATGGTGATGCAAATCCGCAAAACCGATGTCTATGCCGAATGGATCGACAACTTGCGCGATCTTCAAGGGCGCGCGCGGATTTTGGTGCGCGTGGAGCGTTTGGCGTCTGGTAACCCGGGCGATGTCAAAGCCCTGAGCGGTGGCGTTTCAGAGTTGCGTGTTCATTTCGGCCCTGGCTATCGGGTGTATTTCACTCAAAGAGGCCATGACATCGTGATTCTGTTGGCCGGTGGTGGCAAGAGCAATCAGCCCAAAGATATTCAAACAGCCTTGCAGTTGGCAAAAAACCAGGAGAAGTGAAACATGGCTCTAACCCACACCACACCCTACGATGTCGCAGACCATTTGCGTACCCGTGAAGACATGGCGCTCTATTTTGAAGCTTGCTTGGCAGAGGCCAATGGTGACGCGGCTTTCATTGCCAAAGCCTTGGGCGACATTGCTCGCGCCAAAGGCATGAGTCAAGTGGCCAAAGACGCGGGGCTGTCTCGCGAAAGCCTTTACAAAGCACTTTCAGGTGAACGTTCACCCAGTTTTGACACCATCTTGAAGGTCATGGGCGCATTAGGGCTGGAGTTGAGGGCTCAAGTTGCAAATTCTTGAAGCATCCCATCAAGGTGCCCCTCCTACAATCCCGCCATGACCTCCATCCACGCGCAACGCCGCGCCGCATTGGCCGCCCAACTGGGCGCGGGCGGTGTGGCCATCATCCCGACAGCGCCTGAGCGCGCCCGCAACCGCGACAGCGATTTCCCCTACCGCCACGACAGCTACTTTTTTTACCTGACGGGCTTCACGGAACCGAACGCCTGGCTGGTCATCACGGCCGATGGCCACACCACTTTGTTTTGCCAACCCAAGGACCTCGAGCGTGAAATTTGGGACGGCATCCGTTTAGGCCCCGAGGCTGCACCCGCTGCCTTGGGTGTGACCCAAGCGCATTCGGTGGGTGCGCTCGACAAAGAGCTGCCCAAGTTGCTTGAGAACCAAACCACGGTCTGGTTTCCGTTCGCCACCCATGCCGCTTTGACGGCGCAAGTCGATGGCTGGCTCACCAGCGTGCGCGCCAGAGCCCGCACGGGCGTGTCCTGCCCCTCGGCGCAGCAAGACCTGTGCACGTTGCTGGACGAAATGCGCCTCATCAAAGATGCGCACGAGCAAGACACCATGCGCCGCGCCGCTCGCATCAGCGCCCACGCCCATGTGCGCGCCATGCAAACCAGCGCCCGCATGCTGCGCGCCGGCCAAGATGTGCGCGAATACCATTTGGACGCCGAGTTGCTGCACGAGTTCAGGATGCACGGCGCGCAGTTTCCCGCCTACACCTCCATCGTCGCCGCCGGTGCCAATGCCTGCGTGCTGCATTACCGCGCCGACGCCGCGCCCATCCGCGATGGCGAGTTGGTGTTGATCGACGCCGGTTGCGAGCTCGACGGCTATGCCTCGGACATCACCCGCACCTTCCCAGCCAATGGCAGGTTCAGCGCCGCCCAAAAAGACCTCTACCAAGTGGTGCTGGCCGCGCAACACGCGTCTGCCGCCGCCACCAAAGCGGGTGCGCGCTTCAACGACCCGCATGAAGCCGCGCTGCGGGTGTTGTCGCAAGGCTTGCTCGACTTGGGGCTGCTCAGCACAGCCAAACACGGCGCTTTGGATGATGTGTTGGAGAAGAAAGCCTACTTCCCGTTTTACATGCACCGCACCAGCCACTGGCTGGGCATGGATGTGCACGACTGCGGCAGCTACGTGGAGCCCGGTGAGGCCAACACCACGCCTGCCAAAGCCGACCCGCTCACCGGTCTGATGGTGCAAGCGCGGCCCAGCCGGGTGCTGCACCCGGGCATGGTGCTCACGCTCGAACCAGGCCTGTATGTGCGCCCCGCTGATGATGTGCCGCAAGCGTTTTGGAACATCGGCATTCGCATCGAAGACGACGCCATCGTCACCGCCACCGGTTGCGAGCTGATCACCCGGGATGTGCCGGTGGAAGTGGCCGAGATCGAAGCCTTGATGCGGGCTTGAGACTGTCTGTTCTTCAAGCCCTGACAAGCTTCAGGCAAAATCGCCCCCCTATGACAAACACACTCTGGCGCTACGGACGTGTCTTAGCCGTTCTTTGGATGGCAGGCTCGTTCAGCCTGTTTGCAACAGCCGAGACCCTGCTGTGGGGCGGCCGCCCCGAGTTCGGCATCGAATTAGAAGAAGATAAATCACCCGATGGCATGGGCTTGACCCATTCCATCACCTACATCCCCGCCTTGGTGTTTCCAAACGGGCCGATCAACCGCTTTGACCTGCTGTTGATGGATGAGCGCGAACAAGAAACCACCGACGGCGTGGTGGCCAAAACCAACATCACCAAAGTGGCATTGCGTGTGCGCAAAAACATCCGGTTTGGCGGCGACTGGGGCATGTATGTGCGGGCCTTGGTGGGGCATGCCAACACGCCCAGCGAGCGCTACAACTACGGCTACACCGACCTGGCGCTGCGCTATGGACATGATTTTTTTGGCTTCATTGCGGGTGTGCGGGTGCAACGCAGCTTGGACGGCACGCCCGGCCATGACCGAAACAAATTTCGACTTGGCCCCAGCTTTGACATCGGCGAGCACCACGAGTTGGAGTTCCGCTGGGTGCGGGCCTGGGATGCCCACACACACGCCCGCGAAAGCGATGCCACCATCCTCGAGTACACCTACAAGTTTTGAAGCCGTTTTTGGAGATTGACCATGCCTGACCGCAAAACGGCGCCGACCGACCACACCAGCCCCGAAGCCCGCGCCGAGTTGCGCCGCGCCGCCCTCGAATACCACGAGTTCCCCATCCCCGGCAAAGTGGCGATTCAAGCCACCAAGCAGTTGGTCAACCAGCACGATTTGTCGCTGGCTTATTCACCCGGTGTGGCCGCGCCTTGCGAAGAAATCGTCAAGGACCCGAACAACGCCTACAAGTACACCAGCCGGGGCAATTTGGTGGCCGTCATCACCAACGGCACGGCCGTGCTGGGCTTGGGCGACATTGGTCCACTGGCTGCCAAACCGGTCATGGAAGGCAAGGGCGTGCTGTTCAAAAAGTTCGCTGGCATCGATGTGTTTGACATCGAGGTGAACGAGAAAGACCCGGACAAACTGGTCGATATCATCGCCGCACTCGAGCCCACGTTTGGGGGCATCAACCTCGAAGACATCAAAGCGCCCGATTGTTTTTATGTCGAGCGCCAGCTGCGCAAGCGCATGAAGATTCCGGTCTTCCATGACGACCAGCACGGCACCGCCATCGTGGTCGGTGCGGCCATTTTGAATGGCTTGAAAGTGGTGGGCAAAGACATCGCCCAGGTCAAGTTGGTCGCCTCTGGCGCGGGGGCCGCAGCCCTGGCGTGTTTGGGCATGCTGGTGAAGCTGGGCATGCCTTACAAAAACATCTGGGTCACCGACTTGGCAGGCGTGGTTTATGAAGGCCGCACCGAGTTGATGGATGAAGACAAAATCCAGTTCGTGCAAAAAACAGATAAGCGCACTTTGGGCGAAGTGATTGACGGTGCCGATGTGTTTTTGGGCTTGTCGGCGGGTGGCGTGTTGAAGCCCGAGATGGTGCAAAAAATGGCGGCCAAGCCGCTCATCTTGGCGCTGGCCAACCCCACGCCGGAAATCTTGCCCGAAGAAGTGCTGAAGGTGCGCTCTGACGCCATCATGGCCACCGGCCGCACCGACTACCCAAACCAGGTCAACAACGTCCTGTGCTTCCCCTACATCTTCCGTGGTGCCTTGGATGCGGGTGCGTCCACCATCACCTCGGAGATGGAAATCGCCGCCGTGCATGCGATTGCCGAGCTGGCGCAAGCCGAGCAAAGCGAGGTGGTGGCCGCAGCTTATGCCGGTGAAACCTTGGCGTTTGGCCCCGAGTATTTGATTCCGAAACCGTTTGATCCGCGCCTGATGATGAAAATTGCACCCGCCGTGGTGCAAGCCGCCATCGCCAGCGGCGTGGCGCAACGCCCCATCACCGACATGGACGCCTACCGCGAAAAGTTGCAGTCGCTGGTGTATGCCTCCGGCTCGGCCATGAAGCCGGTGTTTGCCGCTGCCAAGCGCGGTATGAAAAAACGCATTTGCTTTGCCGAAGGCGAAGACGAGCGGGTGCTGCGGGCCGCGCAAATCGTGTTGGATGAAGGCTTGGCCAAACCCATTTTGATTGGCCGTCCGGCCATCATCAGCCAGCGCATCGAGCGCTTTGGCCTGCGCCTGAGCGAAGGCAAAGACTATCAAGTGGTGAACGTGGAAGACGACCACCGTTACCGCGATTTTTGGCAGACCTACCACCAACTCACAGAGCGCAAAGGCGTCACCGCCCAACTCGCCAAGATCGACATGCGCAGACGCCTGTCGCTGATCGGCGCGATGATGGTGCACAAGGGCGAAGCCGATGGTTTGATTTGCGGCACCTGGTCCACGCCGGACTCGCACTTGCACTACATCGACCAAGTGATTGGCCTGCGCCCGGGTGTCAGCACTTATGCCTGCATGAATGCCTTGTTGCTGCCCGACCGCCAAGTGTTTTTGGTGGACACCCACATCAATTACGACCCCAGCGCCGAGCAATTGGCCGAAATCACCATCATGGCGGCCGAGGAAATGAAACGCTTTGGGGTCGAGCCGCGTGCCGCTTTGCTGTCGCACTCGAATTTCGGCAGCAGCAACCAGCCCACCGCCGTGAAAATGCGCCAAGCCCTGGCCCTGATCCAACGTCAAGCGCCCTGGCTGGAAGTGGACGGGGAAATGCACGGCGACGTGGCGATTGACACACCTGCACGCAAGGCTCTGATGCCCAACAGCAGCTTGTTGTCTGATGCGAATTTGCTGGTTTTGCCAAATTTAGACGCAGCCAACATCACCTACAACCTGCTGAAAACCGCGGCCGGCGGCAATATCGCCATCGGACCGGTGCTGCTGGGGGCCGCCAAACCGGTGCAAATCCTCACCGCCAGCACCACGGTACGTCGGATTGTGAACATGACCGCCATCACGGTTGCCGATATCAACGCTGTTAGATAAAAGGTTTTGGCGCTAGTGTGCGCCAACATTTTTCCAAATTTTGACCCTTCACCGAACACAGGTGAGATGCACAGCCCTTGCCAAAAACCCGCCCTTGGCCGATAATCGCCAGATTGTTTTTTCGGGTTAACCCTTGGCCTCTGTGCTTGTCACAGGCCATTTTTTAGGAATACTGTGGCGATGGACATGCCTCTTCGTACGGTCAAAACCAATATCGTTCAGTCGATCCGCGCTTTCCGCGTGGCCGATCTGCAAGACGCCGCCGCCCAATTGGGCCAGCACTTCTTGTATGCCAACCTGGCTTCTGCCCAAAGCAAGCAAGACATTTTGGACATGACGGCTCAGCAGTTCATTTTTCCCACCCAGTCCAGCAAAAACTTCGACACCTTGTTCGACAGCATGAGCGATGCTTTGTACAAGTCGGGCGCTCAGCCTGGATTTGTGGTGGTGTTGGAGCACATCCCTGCCCATGCCAAATTTGACAAAGAGGCCCGCGAGCAACTGCTGGACGTGTTCCGCGAAGCCGCCGAGTTCTGGGCCGAGCGCAAA
>JBIIPF010000106.1:0-6129 GCA_044342755.1 Limnohabitans sp.
CCCGGGGTTGGAGGTGCGACACAACAAGAACGCTCCTTTGCTGTGGTATTTCAAATAGGGCTCGACCGAATCAAAGCCCATGAAGGGCGACAGCGTGACCGCATCTGCGCCATACCGCTCAAAGGCCTCCAGGGCGTATTGCTTAGCGGTCGAGCCAATGTCCCCACGCTTGGCATCCAAAATCACCGGCACATGCGGTGCCACAGCGCGGATGTGCGCAATCAAACGCTCCAACTGGTCTTCCGCGCGGTGCGCCGCGAAGTAGGCGATTTGCGGTTTGAATGCGCACACCAGGTCGTGCGTGGCATCCACAATCTGGGCGCAAAAATCAAAAATGCGTTGGCTGTCGCCACGCATGTGCTGTGGAAATTGGCTGGGCTCAGGGTCCAAGCCCACGCACAGCAAGGACTGTTGGCGTTTGCTGGCCAGTTGCAGCATGTCGGTGAAGTTCATGCATCAGATTGTAGGCAGGCGTTGAAGATCACCGGCCTTCAATGCAGCGATGTGCACCTAAGGGCTGACAGGACGCACCTGTTGCATGGCCAACATCAAATCGGCCCATGCTTTGGCTTTGTCAGAGGGGCTGCGCAACAAATAGGCGGGGTGATAACTCACCACCACCGGGCAGCCTGAAGCCTGGTGCACCTGGCCGCGCAACTTGCCCAGCGGTTGAGTGGCGAGCTCGCCCAAACTGGGTTGCAACAAAGCTTGTGCGGCCAAACGACCCAAAGCCAAGATGACTTTGGGTTGCAGCAACTCGATTTGGCGTTGCAAATAGGCGTTGCATTGAGTCCACTCTGCCGCGCTGGGGTTGCGCTTGTCTTGCGGGTGGCATTTCACGGCGCTTGTGATCACCACAGACGCGGTGGATGGACCGCCAACCGCGCGCGACAAACCCATGGCCTGCAGCATGGCATCGAACAGCAGACCTTCTTCACCCACCAAGGCCACGCCGGCCAGATCTTCGGCATCGGTGGGGGCGTCGCCCACGATCAGCCAATCCGCAGGGGGCTGAACGACCGAACCGCTGGCAAACAAACTGTGGTGACGACCTTGGCACAAACCACAGGCTTGGCAACTGGCAGCTGCTGCTTGCAAACCCGCCCAGTCCATCTGCGCCAAACCTTCAGGCAGGGGTGACAAAGACAGCTCAGGGCGCTGCATGTCAGCAGGTTTTGTCGGCGAGGGTGCTACACGAGCCACGGTTGTCGCGGCCAGTGAAGATGGTTTCACAGAAACCATGTTTGTCGAGGCGAACGCAGTCTCCCCGACGACTTCACTTCTCATGAAAGCCGGTGCACTCACAGGCTGTTCAGGCCTGGCCTGCGGTGCCCACACACGCACGCCCATGTCGGCCAGCATGGCGCGTTGCCGAGGATCAAGTGGGGCGTTCATGGCGGCAACCTTACCACTGCAAAGACATGACCACCGCGTCCTCGCGTCGTCCCATGTGCACAGGGTAGTAGTCGCGGCGCAAACCCTCGGTGGTGAAACCATGGGCTTGATACACCTGAAGGGCCCGCAGGTTGCTGGCCCGCACCTCTAACCACAGGTTGTGGGCACCGCGTTCAATGCTCCAGTCACGCAAATGCTGCAACAGCATTCGCGCCCAGCCTTGGCGCTGGAAATCTGGCGCCACGGTGAGGTTGAGCAAATGCACTTCGTCGACACCGCGCATCGCTACCAGGTAAGCAGCGATCTGGTCTTGTTCAAACCACAAAGGCATGTGATAACCCGAAGCAATGGAGTCGATGAAGTTGCCTTGCGTCCACGGGTGCGAATAGGCTGACTGCTCGATGCGCAGCACATCCGACAGATGGTGCGCTTGCATGGCCACAGGAGTTTTCATACCGCAGCAGCTTTCAAAGCCAGCCGCTCGGCCGTGGTGAGCGCTACTTGATCGCGCACATAAACGGGAAGGGCTTGATCGGCATCCACGGCGTCACCGCGAAGCCACGCCGCATGGGCCAGTCGCAGCATGGGCGTGGCTTGCGGCCAAAGTGCTGCCTTCAGTCCTTGAGAGGTTTGTAAATGTTGCAGGCTGTCTTGTAAATCTGTTGAAGTCAGTGCATTGCCAGCGATGACACATGTTGACGGCGTCCATCCATCAGGCAAAGCCACAACCTCAGGCGCGAGCAATTGCGGCGCTTGAACGCAATGCCATTGCGTATCTTGCCATTCATAAGCGGCCCCATACACCTGGTGCATGCGCGCATCCATCAACACCAATACCCGTTCAGAACTTGTGCGAGCAGCTTCA
The DNA here is from genome assembly GCA_044342755.1 of Limnohabitans sp. GTDB lineage: Bacteria > Pseudomonadota > Gammaproteobacteria > Burkholderiales > Burkholderiaceae_C > Limnohabitans. The sequence continues at coordinate 2,261 of JBIIPF010000106.1, forward strand.
GCCACGCACAACAACGTGTCGATGGGCAGCACCGGCAAGTTCGCGCCCAGGGCCAAACCTTGGGCGACTGCACAAGCGGTGCGCAAGCCCGTGAACGCGCCGGGCCCACGGCCAAAAGCGATGGCGACCAAATCGCTCAAGGGCAGTTGCGCTTGTTGCAGCAAAGCCATGACCGCGGGTATCAGCGTGGCCGAAGACTGAGCGCCGCCCGCCCCGTCAAAGGTCCAGATGTGCGCACCGTTTTGAACCGCCAGCGACAGCCGCTCGGTGCTGGTTTCAATCGCCAAGAATTTCATGCTTTGGCCAGCACCGCAGGGGCTTTTTGCACGCCGAACAAAATGCCAAAGGTCACCAAGGCCAGGCCCAATAGCAAATGCCAGCCCAGCGGTTCACCTAAAAACACCACCGCCCCCAAAGCCGACAAGCCGGGCACCAAGGAGGTGATCATGGTCGAGCGCACGGGCCCATAGTGGCGGATCATTTGGGTGAAGGTGATGCCCGAAATGACCACCGAACCGCCGCCTTGAAACAGCGCTTGCCACAAGACTTCTGAGACAGGCGCGGTGAACAAATGACTGGGCACAACGTGTTGCCAAGCCAGCAAGGTGTAGAGCGGCACAAAACTGAAAAACGCAAAACAAGTGATGGCGATGGTGGCGGATGGCTTGCAGGTTGAAGCGCCGGCTCAGCACGCTGTAGGTGGACCAGCAAAAACTGGCGCACAAAAACAAAACATCACCCAGCCACAAGCTGCCGCCATCAAACGCATGCAACATGCTGCTGCCGCCTACCAACATCCCGCCGCTGATGATGAGTGCCAAACCCATCAACCGGTTGCCATGCAAGCGCTCGCCCAACAAAGCCAGCGCCAACAAACTTGTCCACACTGGCAAAAACCCAGGCATCAAGACCGAGCCATGAGCCGCAGGTGCAAAGAAAAAGCCGCTGTAGGCGAACATCGAATAACTCAAACCACCAAACAAACCCACGATCACGGTGGTGCGAAAGGGTAGCGGCGAGAGACCGCCGAAAGAACCCGAGGGTCGCTCAGGTGTTTGGCGACTCAGCCACCAAGCCCAAGGCAGCAACACGATGCTGGCGCCCATGATGCGTGCCCAGGCAATGTCCAGCGGTAGCAAATGCCCCGAGGCCGAGGCACGTGCAATGACGATGAAGGCGCTCCAAATAGAGACCGTGATGACCGCGGCCAACAGGCCAATGGTTGGCGGGGGTAATTGCCGCAGGCGATGGATAAGGAAGCGCATCTTGCGATTATCTGTGCCGAGCGCCAAGCACAGTTTCATAATCGGGTCATGACACCGACGCCGACCCCACCCCATTTCGCTTGCAAGCCCAATTCAAACAAAACGAACCGTTTTGTCGGCATGGTCTTGTCGCTCTTGTGTGGGCTTGGTGCCGTCCATGGTCAAACCAGTTTGCCGCCTGCGGTTGAAGACGCATTGCAACGCGCCAAGTTGCCGCGGGACGCACTCAGCGTGGTGGTGTGGCCGGTGGGTGTGTCCGGCACGCCTCGCTTGCAACACCAGGCCGATGTACCGCGCAACCCAGCGTCGCTCATGAAGTTGGTCACCACCAGTGCGGCGCTGGACATGTTGGGCCCGGCCTTTACTTGGCGCACCCCGGTGTATTTGGAGGGGCAGTTGCGCGGCGATGTGTGGCACGGACAGGTTTATTTGCAAGGCAGTGGCGATCCCAAGCTGGGGGTGGAGCAACTTTGGTTGTTGTTGCGCCGCTTGCAAGGCCTGGGCATTCGCCAGATTCAAGGCGACATCGTGCTCGACCGCAGCTTGTTTGCATTGCCGCCGCACGACCCGGCGAGTTTTGATGGCGAACCCCTGCGCCCCTACAACGCCGCACCAGATGCGCTGCTGCTGAACTACAAGTCGCTGATGTTTCACTTCGTGCCCGACCCGGCGCACAAAGTGGCGCGGGTGCATTGGGAGCCCCCGCTGGCTGGCGTGCAATTGCAAGCCAGTGTGCCCTTGATGGGTGGTGACTGCGCCGATTACCGTGCCAGTTTGAAGCCCGAGTTTGGCAACCCCTTGAGCATTCGATTCATGGGTGGGTTTCCAGCCAGCTGCAGCGACAAACTCTGGCCTGTGGCGTATGCCGACCCTGATCAATTTGCCGCCCGCGCGGTGTTGGGCATGTGGCAACAACTCGGCGGTCAACTCAGTGGCAGCGTGCGCGATGGCAGCATCCCGACAACCTTGAAGCCCGTGTTTTTTGCAGAGTCACCCACGCTGGGCGAGGTGGTGCGCGACATCAACAAGTTCAGCAACAACGTCATGGCCGATCAGTTGTTCTTGACCCTGGCCGCGCACAAACGGGGAACAGCCACACCCCTTGCGGCCAAAGAGGTGATGGAGGTGTGGTGGCGTGACCGCATCGGCGGCGAACCACCCTTGATCGACAAGGGCTCAGGCTTGAGCCGGGAAGTGCGCATCAGCGCCCACACCTTGGCGCGTTTGCTGCAATGGGCCTGGTTGCAGTCCTTCATGCCGGAGTTGATGGCCTCACTGCCGCTCACCGGCGTGGACGGCACCCTCAAGCGCAGCAAAAGCAGCGCCAGTGCCCACCTGAAAACCGGCAGTTTGCGCGACAGCATGGGCATTGCGGGCTATGTGGACGGACAAAACGGCCAGCGCTTTGTGCTGGTGGCCATGCTGAACCACCCGAACGCGAACCAAGGCAGGCCGGTGATGGACGCCTTGATCGACTGGGCGGCTGGGCGCTGACACTTCACTTCAAAGCCGCTGCCCGCTGCAACCTGTCCCGCACACCATCCCAGGCCTCGCCCTCAGGCGGGGTCTCGACCCAAATCTCTTGCACACCTTTGGCATCCATGGCCCGCAGCTGTGCAAACAATTCATGGGCGCACTGCGCTGCATCCGAGGGCATCTTCACCCACCAAACACCCGCAGGCACATCCAACAGAGTGCGGCTCCACAACGCCACTTGCACCGCCATCCGTGGCAAGCGGGACAGCATCTCATCAGCCGACAGCAATCGCAGCCGCGCACGCGGCGCATAGTGCGACGCCAAGCTGCCCGGTGCTGCGGGGGCTTGCTCGTTCAAGGCATCAGCAGAAGTTGCAGACGTGGTTTCAAGACTGGTTGAATTCAACACGGCCACACCACAGGCTTGAGACAGCTGCGACAAACTCAGCATGCCCGGGCGCAACAACACCGGCGTGCCACGGCTGCAATCGACGATGGTGGACTCGATGCCGACATCACACGCACCGCCATCCAACACCAAGAGCGATGGAAATGCTTCGCGCACATGCGCGGCTGTGGTGGGGCTGACGCTGCCAAACAGATTCGCGCTGGGGGCGGCCACACCCTGAACGCCCAAGCTTTGTGCCGCTTGTAACACCGCTTGCGCCATCAGGTGTGCAGGACAGCGCAGCGCAATGGTGGCGTGACCACCGGCAGCAGCATCGGCCACACCGCATTTTTTTGGGAAGATCAGCGTCAACGGACCGGGCCAAAACGCCGTCATCAAGCGCACGGCAAATTCAGGGACATCCTGCGCAAACAAAGCCACTTGCGCCGCATCGACCACATGCACGATGAGCGGGTGATCTGCGGGTCGGCCTTTGGCTTGAAAAATAGCACCCACAGCTTGCGGGTTCAAAGCATCAGCTGCCAGGCCATAGACCGTTTCCGTGGGCAAACCGATCAAGCCGCCTTGTGACAACACGTGGGCGGCTTGCAGCACCGCATCCGATGAAGTTTTCACCACGCAGCCATACCCAAGACGGCGGCTGCTTGCAAGGCCACTTGCTTGGCCGCTTCGGGCGTGGCGGCAGTGACCGTGAGGTGGCCCATCTTGCGACCTGTGCG
>JBIIPF010000107.1:0-6051 GCA_044342755.1 Limnohabitans sp.
CGGTCCATGGTCTGACCGGGTGCAGTCACAGGCAAACCGGCAGCCAAGGCCGCATTGCGTGCCAGGTTCATGCCCGCTGTGCCACTGGTGAGCACCGTGCCCATCACCACGTCTTCGACTTGCGCAACGTCAATGCCTGCGCGTTGCACCGCTTGCGCGATCACATGGCCCAACATGCTGGGCGACTTGCTGTGGTTCAAAGAACCTTTGAATGCGCGGCCAATGCCTGTGCGGGCGGTAGATACGATGACGGCTTCTCTCATGGGAACTGCTCCAATAAAAACAGAAGAAAATCAGTGGTCACTGCCTAAATAGGCAGCGATCACAGCGGGGTTGTTTTGAATGTCTTGGGGCTTTCCTTCAGCGATTTTTTGGCCAAAGTCGAGCACCACGATCTTGTCGGACAAGTCCATCACCACCGGGATGTCGTGCTCCACGATCAAAAAGCTGATGCCCAGGGACTGGCGCACTTTTTGAATCAGGGCCGACATGCTGTCTTTTTCTGCGCTGCTCATGCCCGCCATGGGTTCATCCAACAACACCAACTTGGACTGTTGCATCAAGGCGCGGGCGAACTCGACTTGTTTTTGTCGGCCATAGCTGAGTTCAGCAGGCAGGGCATCGGCCATGTCTTGCATGCCCAAAAAGGCCAGCATGTCCATGGCGGCGGCTTTGGCAGCATGTTCTTCTCGCCGCGCTTGCGGCGTGGTGAACACGCCTTGCAACAAGCCCGAAGAACCTTTCAAGTAGGCTCCCGTCATCAGGTTTTCCAGCACATTCAGGCCGCCAAACAAAGCCAAGTTTTGAAAGGTGCGGGCCATGCCTTGGCGGGCGATTCGGTGTGCTGCCAAACCCGTGATGTCTGCTTGGTTGAACTGCACCTGCCCCGAGGTGGGCGTGTACATGCCGGTGACGCAATTGAACAACGTGGTCTTGCCAGCACCATTGGGACCAATCAAGGACGTGATCTGGCCTTGCGCCACGCTGAACGAGACGTCATTCAAAGCGGTGATGCCGCCAAAGCGCATCACCAGGTTGGAGATGGTCAACATCGGTGTGCTCATGCGCTGGCCTTCCCTGCCTGGCGGGCTTCACCCAAATACGAGGCTTTCATTTCGGGACTGGCGGCCACCATCGCTGCGCTGCCCGACAACACCACCCGACCTTGTTGCAGCAAATAGGCCGACTGCGCAAACGACAGGGCGAGCTTGGCGTTTTGTTCCACCACCAACATGGCCGTGCCCAAGGTTTCGCCAATCACGCGCAGTTGTTTGTAGATGTCCGCCACGATGAGTGGTGCCAGCCCGAGGGACAACTCATCCACCAACAGGAGTTTGGGTTTGGCGATCATGGCGCGGCCCAAGGCCAGCATTTGTTGCTCGCCACCCGACATCCAGCCTGCGGCTTGCGTGCGCCGCTCGAGCAAACGTGGAAACAAATGGTAGACCGCATCCAGGCCGTCTTTCACTTGGGCCCGCGGCAACACGGCGGCACCCACCAACAGGTTGTCTTCGACGCTCAGTTGCTTGAAGACCAAGCGACCCTCGGGGACTTGTCCCATGCCCAAACGCACCAAGCGGTGCGCTGGCAAACCAGACACCAACTGACCCAGCATATGCACTTGTCCGCCGGTGATCTGGCCATGGTGCAAAGCGAGCAAGCCGGTGACGGCACGAATGAGTGTGGATTTGCCAGCGCCATTGGCTCCCAACAGTGCGACGATGCCGCCTTGGGGTACTTGCAGACTGACGTCTTCCAAGGCCAAGCCCTTGCGGTTGTAGGCCACGCTCAAGTGTTGAATGTCCAGCACGGTGCTCATGGTTTTGCCCTCCATGCCTGCCATGCGTTTTTCAAGCTTGTGGCCAAACCCGCTACACCACCTGGCGCGAAGATGAGGAACACGATCACCAAGATGCTGAAGATCAATTGCACCAACTGGGCCCGGTGCTCCACCAACAATTTGCCTAAAAACTCGTTGCTTTCACTGGACTGCGGTGACAAGCCACCGATGATGGACGGCAACAACAACCAAATGGCCGCACCCACCAATGAACCAGACAAGGAGCCCATGCCACCAATGATGATCATCGCAATGAACTGGATGGCAAAGAGGATGTTGAAGGCCTCTGAGGTGACATTGGACAAATAGTAGGCAAACAAAGCGCCGGCCACCGACGCAATGGCCGAACTCAGCGCAAAGGCTTTCAAACGCAGAATGCGCACATCCACGCCCACCGAGGTGGCGGCCAATTCATGGTCGCGCATGGCCAACATGGCACGGCCTTCACGGCTCTTCAAACTTGCTTTCAAACCCCAATACACCAACACCACCAGAGGCAATAACAAGGCATACCAACGCACCGGCGTGTTGAGTTCCCAATCGCCAAGGCGCGGCGTGGCATAGGGAATGCCGACAACGTCAAAGTATTTGAATTGGTATTCCAAAAACACATAGGTCACCACGTAATGCACGGCCAAGGTGGACAACACAAAATACAAACCGCGCACACGCAACGACGGCAAGCCAGCCAAGGTTCCGGCCAAGGCACCGGCCAGCGCCGCAGCCAACAAGACCAAGGGAAACGGCCAACCGAGTTGGGTGTCAAACACGGCAGCCGCCATCGCGCCTGTGGCAAAGAAGGCGGCGTGGCCAATGGAAATGAGCCCTGCGCAACCCGTGAGGTAATTGAGGGACAGTGCGCCCAACATCGAAATCAGCATCAGGTTGATTTGGCTCAGACCCAGGTTCAACAACTGGGTGTTGGACAAAGGCATGCCCAAGAAGGCACGCTCGGTCAACAGCGTGGGCAGGTAGGCCAAGACAGCGGCGCACAACAGCAGCCACAGCCATGCGCCTGCACTGAGCGAGGGTTTAGAGGTCTTGTTCATGCTGCTTTAAACCCGGCCCAGTTCGCGTTGACCAAACAAGCCCCAGGGACGCACCATGAGGATCAGCAGCAACAACACATAAATGACGATGTCACTCGATTTGGGTGAAATGTAGGTGGCGGCCATTTGCTCGATGATGCCCACCAGCAAGCCCCCAATGATGGCACCCGGAATGCTTTGCATGCCGCCGATCACCACAGCGGGCAAGGCCAACAAGCCAATGCCCTCGAGTTCAGTAGAGGCAATTTGCAACTGCCCCAAAAACACGCCCCCCACGGCAGCCAAGGTGGAGCCAATCCCCCAGGCCAAGCGATTCATGGTGTTCACATTCACGCCTGAAACCACGGCCGCTTCGTGGTTGTCGGCGCAAGCTCGCATGAGCAAGCCCACCGAGGTGAATCGAAAAAACAAACCAAATCCCGCCATGCAGACCCAACTGACCAAGGCAGCTGTCAGGTGCAAATAAGAAATCCGTACTTCACCAAGCATCAACACACCTGTGGGCATCGGTGTGGCAAGAGAACGCCCTTGGGGACCAAACACAATTTCAATGAAGGCACGCAGGGCAATCGACAAAGCAATGGTCAGCATGATGACGGAGAGCATGGGTCGACCCGACAGGGGCTGGATCAACACCATGTGGATCAACACACCCAACAAGGCAGCCGCGCCAATGATGAACAAGATGGCCAGCGGAAAAGGCAATTGCAAAATAGAAATGGCCGTGACGGCGAAGTACGCGCCGCAGACCACGAACATGCCCTGCGCAAAATTGAACACATCGGTGGCTTTGAAAATCACGGCAAAGCCCAGAGCCACCAGGCCATAAATGCTGCCCAAGGCCAGGCCGCTGAAGAAGACTTGTTCAAACATGGTGATATCTCTGGTTTGTGTGCTGGATCAGCGGGCGTATTTTTCGTAGTCGGCAAACTCACCGTAGGCCTTGAACTTGTTCACCGCAAAGTCGTAGCCAATCAACTTGAACACCACCGGTCCGGTGTTGTTGGTTGGCGTGTAGGTGATGGGCGCGGTCAAGCCTTGGGTGTTCACCGTGAAGCCTTTGGACAAGGTTTCAATCAAACGTGCTCGCGTGGGGTTCTTGCCGAGCTTGGTCAAGGCTTCGGCAGCCATTTGAGCGCTGATCCAGCCAGCCACGTAGTTGATGTCTTGCTTCATGTCGCCACGGCCAATCGTGTCGGCATACTGCGACAAGGCTTTGTTACCCGGTGTTTGATCGGCGCCACCGGGCGTGAAGCAGCTGATGAATTTGTAGTTGGCGGCCGCTGCACTGCCCATGCTTTGGAATATTTGCGGTGCACCCAAATAAGTGATGCCAAAGGTGGGGATGTTCAAGCCGTATTGGGCCAAGCCTTTCATCGTCAGGATGGCGGTGTTGGACACGCCATACACCGTGATGAAATCGGGTTTGAGCTTCATGATTTCTAAAATTTGCGGCGTCATATCCACCGCCGTCACTTTCACCGTCAAGTGGGAAGCAGAGCCACCCAACTTACCCACCGCTTCGGCCACATAGTCGTGGTATTCCTTGCCACCAGCCGTTTCTATCGCCAAGGTCACCACCTTGGCAGATTTGAGTTTGAGTTTGTCCACGTGGTAACCCACACCTGCTTGCGCCATTTGCTTGTAACCACAAAAGCCGTTGTAGACCATGGGTGAAACAGGTTCAGACAGCGCCTTGGTGGCTGTGTAGGTGCCGACAATCGGCACCTTCCCGGCTTTGATCGTTGGGGCCAAGGCCACTTGCGACACCGAGGTACCCATGCCCGAGATGGCAATCACCGGGGTTTGGCTCACCAATTTTTCAAACGCGATTTTGTCGGTGGCGGGGTTGAACCGGTTGTCTTCGGCCAGCACATTGATCTTGCGCCCGTTGATGCCACCGGCCTCGTTGATCTTGCGCATGTGGTCGCGAAATCCATGGACCCAAATGCCTTGCGACGCCGAAGTGGGGCCACTCATGTCCATCAACACACCCCAATCAATCCGGTCTTTGTAAACGCCGTCCTGCGGTGCATCTTGTCCCCACGCGGTGAGGCTGCACAAGGTGGCCGACAACAACAGGCCCCAGTGGCGGGCCTGGTGAGAAAAAGCAAGGGTTGAAGCGGTCATGTTGACTCCTGGTGGTGGTGTTGGTGAGGTGTTGGTGGAATCCGTCGCATCAGCTGCCCGTCCACACCGGTGGGCGTTTTTCGCTGAAGGCCAAGGCACCTTCATGTGCATCCTTGGAGTGGATGATGGTTTCCAGCAAGGCGTTTTGCCGTTGAAAGCGTTCATTCGCAGGCCAGTGCACAGATTCGGACACCACTTGTTTGCTGATCTGCACGGCCAAAGGTGCATTGGCTGCAATTTTGTGGGCCAACACTTTGGCGGCGGCCAGTGCTTCGCCCGGCGCGGTGAGTTGGTTTACCAAGCCCCATTGACGCGCTTCCACTGCGGGCATGAGGTCGCCAGTGAGTGCATAGTGCATGGCGATTTGACGAGGAATGCGTTGTGGCAAACGCATCAACCCACCCGAGCCAGCCATCAAGCCGCGTTTGACTTCGGGCAAGCCAAACTGCGCGTTGTCAGCGGCCACCATCAGGTCACAGGCCAGAGCGATTTCACAACCGCCTGCCAGCGCGTAACCCTCTACTGCGGCAATCAAGGGCTTGCGGGGCGGCGTTTCAATGATGCCGGCCAAACCCCGACCCGGCAACTCGACGCGTTCGCCACGCAAGAAAGCTTTCAAGTCCATGCCCGAACAAAAATGCGCGCCTGTGCCGGTGAGTATGCCAACACGCAAAGCGTCGTCGCTGTCGAGTTCGTCCATCGCACGCGCAATCGCTTCGGAGGTGGCACGGTCAATGGCGTTGCGCAGTTCAGGGCGACAGATGGTGATGACCAACACGGGGCCATCGCGCTCGGTGGTGACGGTGTGGCTCATGGCTTGAAGTCCTTTTGCAAGCGCGCTTTCAGACCGCTGCGGTCGCGGATGATGCGACCCGACACCACTTGGCCATCTTGCACATGCAAGATGCCGTTGACATTGAGCAGCGAGCTGCTAGGGGTGGATGCGATACCTGCAAAACCACTTTGGTAACAGCCTGTTTGTCGCGCATGAAACGCCACATCATCACCCGAAGAAAACAACTCGGTGAATGC
>JBIIPF010000108.1:0-6026 GCA_044342755.1 Limnohabitans sp.
CAATGCAAAGTGCGATGGCTTCACGTCCTTCAAACAAGCCGTCAGCATGTCGGCGATGGCTTGATGCCCCTCTTGCGTGCGGATGTTCCAGGTGAACGAGACCAAATCGCGCCAATAGCAATCGGCCTCAAACAGCGATGTGACTTCGGCGGGTTGGCCGCTGGCCAAGGCTTTTTCAAACGAGCTAAGCCAAGCAGAGGCTTGCTGAGATGGTGAACTGCTCATACAAATGCCTTTCTGTGAGAAGAGGATGAGTCTGGTTGCTGATGAACCCCATGGGCTCAAATGGGGTACAAAGGTTCTGCTTTTGAAGATCCGCTGTCAATACGGTGTAAACCCTTTGCTGTTTGATGCTCCTGCTTCAAGATGCCCAGTCAAGACATTGGCCAACAACAATCGTGCAGCATCACAATGCCCTGAATTGCCGTCAGTCCAAGAGGGAAAGCTTATGATGCAAGCGCGCTATCTGGCTGATTCTTTGTCATCGCGCACCCACAGTTTGAATGAGACAGTTCCATGCATTTGCTCAAAGTTTGTTTGTTATCTTCCGCCGCTTTTTGGGCGTCTGGATGGACCCTGAGTCATGCGCAATCTGAGGCCGATTTAGAGGGCCCGCAAAAGCATTTGTGGGAGGCCGGCGTTGCCGCCTTTGGACTCACCGGACCAGCCTACCCCGGTGCTGCTGATGATGTCAGTCGCGCTTTGCCCTTGCCTTGGCTGATCTACCGCGGCCCCGTCTGGCGTGCCGGTGGCGGCACATTCGGGGCGCGGGTTGCCAAAAATCAATTTGCAGAGTTCGACATTGGGCTTGGTGGCTCGTTACGCGCTTCGAGTGACGATGTGCAAGTGCGTGAAGGCATGCCGAACTTGGGGTTTTTGTTCGAGTTCGGTCCGCGCGTCAAGCTGAATTTGGCGCGTCCCAGCCCTGGTTCGGTGGTGCGTTTGGAAGTGCCTTTGCGTGGCGTTTTTGAAATCGAAAGTGGTGTGAACTACCGAGGCCTGGCGCTGGAACCCAAGCTCACCTATGACCATCGCCATCTGGGCAGTGGTTGGGGTTTCTCTGGCAGCGTCGGTGCTTTTTATGGCGATCAAAGATTCAACCAGTACCTGTATGGCGTTCCGTCGGCCTTTGCAACGCCTGCCCGCAGCGCCTATGACGCCAAGGCGGGCTTGATCACACCCCGCGTTCAACTCACCTTGTCCCATCAATTCAACAAAGACCTGCGACTGTTTGCTTTCACCCGCACCGATTGGGCGGGCCAAGGCCGCAACAGCAGCAGCCCCTTGCACCTGAAAGACCAGGGCAGTTCGCTGGGCTTGGGGGCTGTTTGGACCTTGGGCAGATCGGCTCAAACGGTGGTGGATTGAACTTGACTGGTCCATCCACCCCAGCACCTGTTCCCTCGAACCCTCTGAATCAACTTCACTGACCAAGAAAATGCAAAAATTTTTATCCATCTTTTTTTCATGTTGGGCCATCAGCTTTGCTGGATGGAGTCAAGCTGAGCCCGTGATGGTGGCCTCCGATATCACTTGCGTGACATGGACATTGGGCAAAAAAGACAAAGGAGCCAAATTGGCAGAGAGCCACTTGATCGGCTTGTTGGATGGTCTCAGTGCTGGACGACAAATTCCATTTTGGAACTTCAAAGATGGCCTGTCACTCCAACAAGTTTATGCATGGATGGACAACTACTGCGCCAACAATTCGGATTCCAGTCTTTACTTCGGCGCGTACGAACTCATCAATGAGCACACAGAGGGTTTGTTTGGCAAGCACAAGCCCGGTTCGCGCTGATTGATGGAAGTCAACCTTGACGTTGGCCTAAAGTCCTGCGCACCATGTGCACCAACTTCACCGCCACGCGCAACAACCCTTGGGTGAAAGAGCACCTGAAGGTGGATTTGCCTTCTGCGCCCTACCCGCTCGAGGCCTACCCCGGCTACGTCGCGCCGCTGGTGGTCAAGAGCCACAGCACGGGGCGGGTAGCCTGCGGCTTGGCCCGCTTCGGCTTGATTCCCGCTTGGGCCAAAGACGACAAGATCAGCCGCCACACCTACAACGCCCGTGCAGAAACTGTGGCCAGCAAACCCAGCTACCGCAGCCCTTGGCGGCAACGCCGTTATGGCATCGTGCTGTTAGACCATTTTTTCGAGCCGCACTATGGCAGCGGCAAAGCACAACGTTGGCAAATCGCTTTGGCCTCGCATGAGCCCTTTGGCATTGCCAGCATTTGGGACACCTGGACCGACCCTGCATCCGGCGAGTTGGTGACGAGTTTTTCGATGCTGACGGTGAATGCGGATGCGCACCCGGTGATGAACCAGTTTCACAAACCGGGGGATGAAAAACGCACGCCATTGGTGTTGACCACCGCGCAATTTGACGCGTGGTTGGGTGCCACGCCAAGCGAAGCACAGGCGATGATGCATTGGCATGAGATGCCTGAATTGGTCACAATGTCGGCCGTGGCAAAGGTGACTCGCTATGAAATGAAGAGGGCGTCATGACCGGTGAACACATTGAGTGTGATGTGCTGATCGCTTTGGCGGTGGTGTTGCTGCTTGTCACCCCGCGTGCACATGCCAATGAATCGCATTGTTATTCGATTCAAAACGCCGACACCAAAAACGCCTGCTTGGCCACTGTGAAGCGTCAAGCGTCTTATTGCTACTCGATTCAAGCGGCAAATAGCAAAAACCTGTGCTTAGCCCAAGTGAACAATCAGAAAAGCTATTGCTATAGCATCAGCAGCCAAGATATGAAGAACCAGTGTTTGGCTTTGGTGAAATAACTATTTATCGACTGGCGGAAAGAGAGGGATTCGAACCCTCGGTACAGGTAAACCTGTACGCCGGATTTCGAATCCGGTGCATTCGACCACTCTGCCATCTTTCCGGGTCTTGCTAAAAATACAAAAGAATTCTAAGTCAGCACTTTCAAGCCGCCCATATAGGCTTGCAATGCCTCGGGCACGCGTACACTGCCGTCGGCTTGTTGGTAGTTCTCCAGCACCGCCACCAAGGTGCGGCCCACGGCCAAACCCGAGCCGTTCAAGGTGTGAACCAATTCGTTTTTGCCTTGCGCATTTTTAAAACGCGCTTGCATGCGGCGTGACTGGAACGCTTCGCAGTTGGACACCGAGCTGATTTCGCGGTAAGTGTTTTGCGCGGGCAACCACACTTCCAAGTCGTGGGTGCGGGCGGCACCAAAGCCCATGTCGCCGGTGCACAAAGCCATCACGCGGTAAGGCAAACCCAGCTTTTGCAAAATCGCTTCGGCGTGGCGCGTCATCTCTTCCAAGGCTTCGTTGCTTTTCTCGGGATGCACGATTTGCACCATCTCCACTTTGTCGAATTGGTGTTGGCGAATCATGCCGCGTGTGTCGCGGCCGTGGCTGCCCGCTTCCGAGCGAAAGCACGGTGTGTGCGCGGTCAGTTTGATGGGCAAATCGCTTTCAGGCAGCACGGTGTCGCGCACAAAATTGGTCAAAGGCACTTCGCTGGTGGGAATCAAATACAGCGCTTGGCCGTCGCTTTCGCCGTCTTGACCGCCTTTTTTGGCAGCGAACAAATCTTCTTCAAACTTGGGCAGCTGGCCTGTGCCACGCAAGCTGTCCTCGTTCACGATGTAGGGGGTGTAGCACTCGGTGTAGCCGTGCTCTTGGGTTTGCACATCCAACATGAACTGCGCCAAAGCACGGTGCATGCGGGCCATGGGTCCCTTCATCACGGTAAAGCGCGAGCCCGACAGCTTCACACCCATTTCGAAATCCAAACCCAGTGGTTCGCCGAGCGCCACATGGTCTTTGGCGTCAAAGCCCAAAGGCGTGGGCTCGGTGCCACTGGGGCTCCAGCGGCGCAACTCCACATTGCCATGTTCATCTGAGCCCACAGGCACGCCTTCTTGCGGCAAATTCGGCACGGCCAACAACAGGTTTTGCAACTCGGTTTGCAAAGCGTCCAAGCGCACGGCAGAGGCATCGAGTTCGGTTTTGAGTTGGCCCACTTCGGCCATCACCGCGTCGGCGGATTCGCCCTTGCCTTTGAGCACGCCAATTTGTTTGGACAAGCTGTTGCGTTGGGCCTGCAATTCCTCGGTGCGGGTTTGCAATGTTTTGCGTTCGTTCTCAAGGGCGGTGAACGCGGCTTCGTTCAAAAACACTTGCGGGTTTTTGCGGCTTTGCAAACGCGCCAGCACTTGGGGCAAATCGCGGCGAAGAAGGGTGATGTCAAGCATGAGGAAAAGTCTTCAAAAAATCAATCGTGGCGCAGCCCTTTGGGCAACGGAAATTTCACAGTCTCTTGCACACCGTCGAGGGTGCGCACCGACACCGCACCCAGCTCGCGAAGGCGCGCCACCACTTGCTGCACCAACACATCGGGCGCAGACGCACCAGCGGTCAGGCCAATCTTGCTGGCACCGGCCAACCACTCGGCTTGCAATTCTCCGGCGTGGTCCACCATGTAACTGGGTGTGCCGTACTTGGCGGCCACATCGCGCAAGCGGTTGCTGTTGGAGCTGGTGGGGCTGCCGACCACGATGACCACATCCACTTGCGGGCTGAGCAGCTTGATGGCGTCTTGGCGGTTTTGTGTGGCGTAGCAAATGTCTTGCTGCTTGGGTTCGCGCACTTGCGGGAAACGCGCTTTCACCGCCGCCATGATGTGTGCCGCGTCGTCCACACTCAAGGTGGTTTGCGTCACCACGGCCAGTTTTTGGGTTTGCGTGGGTTGCACTTTCAACACATCGTCGGCGTCTTCTACCAAATGAATGCCCGAGGGCAGTTGGCCCATGGTGCCTTCCACCTCGGGGTGGCCTTTGTGGCCAATCATGATGAACTCGTAACCTTCTTTGTGCAGCTTGGCCACTTCCACATGCACCTTGGTCACCAGCGGACAGGTGGCGTCAAACACGCGAAAGCCGCGACGCTCGGCCTCATACTCGACCTCTTTGGGGACGCCGTGGGCGCTGAACACCAAGGTGGCGCCTTCGGGTACGTCGTTCAGGTCTTCGATGAAGATGGCACCGCGCGAGCGCAGGTCGTCCACCACATGGGTGTTGTGCACGATTTCGTGGCGCACATAAATGGGTGAACCAAATTTTTGCAACGCATGTTCGACGATGTCGATGGCGCGGTCCACGCCCGCGCAAAAACCGCGCGGCTCGGCCATGATGATTTCGGAGTTGGGTTGCATCGTCATCAGAGCACGCCTATCACTTGAACTTCCATGCTGACGGGGTGGCCCGCTAATGGATGGTTGAAATCGAACAAGACAGCGTCATCGGCCACTTGGCAAACGGCACCGGCGTAATTGCCGGTGTTCTCGGGCGCAGAAAAGGCCAGCACCTCACCCACTTCGTACACCGCATCGGGCTCGCCGAATTTGGCCAACACCTGGCGGGGCACCCATTGCAGCATCTCGGGGTTGCGCTCGCCAAAGGCCTCACCTGCGGCCAACTGCAAGGTGGTGTGTGCGCCCTCAACCAAGCCCAGCAAACGCGCTTCAATGGCCGGTGACAACTCGGCATTGCCCAAGGACAACGTGGCCGGTGGCCCACCAAAGGTGTTGATGATGTCGCCCTGCGGCCCGCTCAAGCGGTAATGCAAGGTGAGGAATGAACCGGGTTGGATCGTGTTGGGGGCTGTCATGCGCTGCTTTGTAAACTGGTTCTATTGTAGAAAGGGCCAAGGATCACCAAAAAGCGGGTGATAGAACACCAAAACGACCGCCAGAAACAGCGATCATTGCATCCCGTTCATTTGATTCATCCCCTTCGTTGGTCGCCATGCACCTGCTCGACATTCCCAAACAAACCCGCCCGCGTGAAAAGCTGCTTGCCATGGGCAGCCAGGCGCTGACCGACGCCGAGTTGCTGGCCGTCATGTTGGGCAGTGGCCTGCCCGGGCAAAACGTGTTGCAACTGGCGCAGTCCCTGCTCGATCAGTTCGACGGCTTGGCCGGTCTGCTGCAAGCGCCCTCGGCGGCTTTACAAGCCCGCAAAGGCCTGGGCGGCTCGGCGC
>JBIIPF010000109.1:0-5993 GCA_044342755.1 Limnohabitans sp.
GCCATGGGCTGCTGTGGGGCAGTGCAGGGCTGTTGTCGGCTTGTGGTTTTGAGTTGCGCAAAGCCCCCAACTACCCGTTCAAAACCCTCTTCATCAGCGTGGCCGAAGCATCTTTGCTGGGGCAAGAACTCAAACGCAACATCGCCTCGTCGGGTCAGGTGGAGGTCATCACCGATGCGCGTCAAATTGAACGTGCCGATGTGATTTTTGATTTTCTGATGGAGTTGCCTGAAAAGATCATTCTCAGTCGCACCTCCACCGGCGCGGTGCGCGAATTTCAATTGCGTTTGCGCTTTCGCTTTCGATTGCGCACCCGCGATGGCTACGAGTTGATTTCCGACACCGAGTTGGTGCAAGAGCGCATCATCAGTTTCAACGAGAGCGCCGCTTTGTCCAAGGAAGCCGAAGAGCAATTGCTCTACCGCGACATGCGCTCGGACATCGTGCAACAGGTGTTGCGCCGCCTGGGCGCGGTGCGTCAGCTCTAAGCCATGCAAGTGGCCAGCGCCCGTCTGCAAGAGAACCTGCGCAAAGGCTTGCGCAGCCTCTACACCTTGCATGGCGATGAACCCTTGCTGCAACAAGAAGCGGCAGACCTGATTCGCCAAGAGGCGCGGGCCCAGGGGTATTCCGAGCGCCATGTGTTCACCGTGGCCGGGGCGCATTTCGATTGGGGCGAGGTGCAAGCCGCTGGGGCCTCCATGAGTTTGTTTGCCGACAAACTGTTGTTGGATGTGCGCATCCCCTCGGGCAAGCCGGGCAAAGAAGGCAGTGTGGCCTTGCAACGCCTGGCCGAGATGGCCCCCGAGAACGATGGCGTGCTGACCTTGGTGTTGTTGCCACGTTTGGACAAGACCAGCAAAAACAGCGGTTGGTTTTTGGCGCTCGATGCCAACGGCATCACTGTGCAACTGGATCCGATCGAGCGCAACGCCTTGCCCACATGGATTGCACAACGCTTGGGCCAGCAGCAGCAGCGGGTGCGCGAAGGTGAAGAGGGCCAACGCAGCTTGCAGTTTTTTGCCGATCGGGTGGAAGGCAATTTGCTGGCCGCGCACCAAGAAATTCAAAAGCTCGGCCTGCTGTACCCTGAGGGCGAGTTGGGCTTTGAGGACATTGAGCGTGCGGTCTTGAACGTGGCCCGCTACGACGTGTTCAAGCTCACCGAGGCGGTGTTGGCTGGGCAGCACCTGCGGGTGCAACGCATGCTCGATGGTCTGCAAGCCGAGGGCGTGTCCGAGGTGTTGGTGCACTACACCTTGGCCGAAGACATCCGTGCGTTGAAGCGCGTGAAAGATGCGGTGTCGGCGGGCAGGCCCTTGCCCCAGGTGCTGCGCGAGCAACGCGTGTGGGGCCAGAAAGAACGTTTGTTCGAGCGCGTGTTGCCGCAGCTCAGCCCCGCCACATTAGAGCGTTTGTTGCAAAGCGCGCACCAGGTGGACGGCATCGTCAAAGGCATGAAGTTGCCCAACTGGCCCACGGACAACTGGCAAGCTTTGCTGCGCTTGGCGCTGATGTTGTGCAAGGCCTGCAGCGCTCGTTGAACCCCCATTGGCGCGCATGACCACCGGCTGGCTTTGTTGGCCGGCATCTCTGCCAAAATGAAACCATGAACGCGCACAACATCCCCGAACTGATGCAGGCCTTGGGCCAGCACGCCAAGACCGCCTCCGCCGCCATGGCCAAAGCCAGCGCGGCCCACAAAAGTGCCGCGCTGAAACAGCTGGCGCTGCTGCTGCGGCAAGAAACGGCTGCCTTGGTGCAAGCCAACCAAGAAGACCTGAACCGCGCCAAAAGCAATGGCTTGGACGGCCCGATGCTGGACCGCTTGAAACTGAGCGCTTCGATTTTGGAGACCTGCGCGGTGGGTTGCGAGCAGCTCGCCACCATGCCCGACATCATTGGCAGCATCAGCGGCATGACCCAGCAGCCCAGCGGCATTCGGGTGGGGCAAATGCGCGTGCCCATTGGCGTGTTCGGCATGATTTACGAGAGCCGACCCAACGTCACCATCGAGGCTGCGTCATTGGCCATCAAGAGTGGCAACGCCTGCATCTTGCGCGGCGGCTCGGAAGCCTTGGCCTCAAACACGGCGCTGACGAACTTGGTGCAACAGGCTTTGCAATCAGCGGGCTTGCCTGTTGAAGCGGTGCAACTCGTGCCCACCACCGACCGCGCGGCTGTCGGTGAACTCATCGCCATGCCCGCCTATGTGGATGTCATCATCCCGCGTGGTGGCAAGGGCTTGATTGAGCGCATCAGCCAAGACGCCAAAGTGCCCGTCATCAAACATTTGGATGGCAACTGCCACAGCTATGTGGACGACCCCTGCGATTTGGACATGGCGCTCACCGTCGTGGAAAACGCCAAAACCCAAAAATACAGCCCCTGCAACGCCACCGAAAGTTTGTTGGTCGCGCGTGGCGTGGCTGCAGCGTTTTTACCGCGCATCGGCGCGGTGTTTGCCAGCAAAGGCGTGGAGATGCGCTGCTGCCCTGAAAGCAAAGCCATGTTGCAAAGTGTCAAAGGCGCGGTGTTGAAAGACGCCACCGAGCAAGATTGGTTCGAGGAGTATTTGGCACCCATCATCAGCATCAAGGTGGTCAGCGGTGTCGATGAAGCCATCGCCCACATCAACCACTACAGCAGCCACCACACCGACGCCATCCTCACCCTCAACCATGTGCACGGCCAGCGCTTCATGCGCGAAGTGGATTCGGCCAGCGTGATGATCAATGCCAGCACCCGCTTTGCCGACGGCTTCGAGTACGGCTTGGGCGCGGAGATTGGCATCTCCACCGACAAGTTTCATGCGCGTGGACCGGTGGGCATCGAGGGCCTCACCTCGCTGAAGTATGTGGTGCTGGGGGCGGGGGAAGTGCGGGGTTGATCCAGGCGACATCCCCGTAAACGGCACAGTGACATTTCACCATTGGGCCTGTTGCATGCAAGCCGCCTTGAAGCTGTGACAATCACCCCCACATTCAGAAATCCAACAGACACGCATCCACATGGTTCCTCACCTCATCACCGCGCTCACCGGCCCCATCAACGAACTCGAGCAGCGCATCCTCGACTCCATGCCCGCCATCGAACGGTGGTTTCGCATGGAGTGGATGGAGCACACGCCGCCTTTTTACAGCTCGGTGGACATTCGCAACGCGGGCTTCAAGCTTGCCCCCGTGGACACCAACCTGTACCCCGGCGGTTGGAACAACCTCACACCCGAGATGCTGCCCTTGGCCGTGCAAGCTGCCATGGCGGCCATTGAAAAAATTTGCCCCGAAGCGCGCAACCTGCTGCTGATTCCTGAGAACCACACGCGCAACACGTTTTATTTGAGCAATGTGGCGCAACTCGCGCGCATCTTCAACATGGCGGGTTTGAACGTGCGCATCGGTTCGATCAACCCCGAGATCAAAGAGGACACCACCATCGAATTGCCCAACGGTGACTCGGTGACCTTGGAGCCGGTGATTCGCAGCAAGACTAGGCTGGGTTTGAAAAATTTCGACCCCTGCACCATCTTGCTCAACAACGATTTGAGTGCGGGCATCCCCGGCATCTTGGAAGACCTGCACGAGCAATACCTGTTGCCTCCGCTGCACGCCGGTTGGTGTGTGCGTCGCAAGAGCCAGCATTTCGACAGCTATGAAGAGGTGAGCAAACGCTTTGGCAAATTGCTGGGCATCGACCCTTGGTTGATCAACCCGATGTTCACCCACTGTGGCGAAGTCAATTTTGCCGAAGGCACTGGCATGGATTGCCTGACCACCAACGTGGACATGCTGCTGACCAAAATCCGCCGCAAGTACAAAGAGTTTGGCATCCACGACAAACCTTTTGTCATTGTCAAAGCTGACAACGGCACCTATGGCATGGGCATCATGACGGTGCGGGATGTCAAAGATTTGGATGTTCTCAACCGCAAAACCCGCAACAAAATGAGCGTGGTCAAAGATGGCCAAGAGGTCAACCAAGTCATCATCCAAGAAGGTGTGCTCACCAACGAACGCATCAACGATGCGGTGGCCGAACCGGTGGTCTACATGATGGACCGCTATGTGGTGGGTGGTTTTTACAGGGTGCACGCCGAACGTGGCGTGGACGAGAACTTGAACGCCCCGGGGTCCAGTTTCGTGCCCTTGGCGTTTGAGCAAAGTGCCCACACCCCCCAGCCGGGCATGAAGCCAGGGGCCAGTGCACCCAACCGCTTTTACATGTACGGTGTCATCGCCCGTTTGGCCATGCTGGCCGCCAGCTATGAGCTGGAAGCGACCGATCCAAACGCCGAGGTCTACGAGTAAACAGCTGTTTGTTGCATTGCAAAAGGTAAACTCTTGCTTTCCACGAATGGGGTGAAGCGACGCCTACGCGCTTGAATCCGTTATGAGCACAGCAACTGAACATAAGCACGTCTCGTCCTTGGCCGGACTCACGCTCGGGGCCATCGGCGTGGTTTATGGGGATATCGGCACCAGTGTGCTGTATGCCATCAAAGAGGTGTTTGGCTCGGGCCATGTGGAATTCACACCGGACAACGTGATGGGGATTTTGTCCATTTTCTTTTGGACACTGACCTTCATCATTTCTATCAAGTACGTGACACTGGTGCTGCGTGCGGATAACAACGGCGAGGGCGGCTTGGTGGCCATGCTCGCCCTGGCTTCTTCTTCAGTCAAGGACAAGCCGCGGTTGCGCAATGTCTTGTTGGTGGTTGGGATCTTCGGCACTTGTTTGTTTTATGGCGATGGTGTCATCACCCCGGCCATCTCTGTGTTGTCCGCGGTCGAAGGCTTGGAAGTGGTGTCGCCCAATTTCAAGAAGGCGGTGATTCCGCTGACCTTGTTCATCTTGCTGTGTTTGTTTGCAGTGCAAAAGCGTGGCACAGCGGGCATTGGCCAATTTTTTGGCCCGATCACCTTGGTCTGGTTTCTGACGATTGCGGTGCTGGGGGTCTGTCACATCGCCAGCAACCCAGCTATTTTGTGGGCCATCAGTCCGCACTTCGCTTTGCGCTTCATCTGGGAGCAACCCGGCACCACGTTTTTGATTTTGGGTGCGGTGGTCTTGTGCGTCACCGGTGGTGAAGCCCTGTATGCCGACATGGGCCACTTTGGCAAAAGACCGATTCGCTTGGCCTGGTTCAGTGTGGTCATGCCCTGCTTGACCTTGAATTATTTTGGCCAAGGCGCCTTGCTGTTGAGCGAGCCCGAAGCGGTCAAAAATCCTTTCTACAACATGGCCCCAGATTGGGCTTTGATTCCTTTGGTGGTGTTGGCCACCGCCGCCACCGTGATTGCGTCCCAAGCGCTGATCACGGGCGCGTTCAGCGTCACCAAGCAAGTCATTCAACTGGGCTTTTTGCCACGATTGCAAATTCACCACACCAGCGAAAGAGACACCGGTCAGATCTACATGCCTTTTGTCAACTGGGGCTTGTTTGTCGTCATCGTGCTGGCCGTGGTCATGTTCAAGACCTCCAGCAACCTGGCAGCGGCTTACGGCATTGCTGTGTGCACCGACATGTTGATCACCACGATCTTGACCTTTTTTGTGCTCCGTTATGCATGGAAATACCCGATGTGGCTGTGCATCAGCACAACCAGCATCTTCTTCTTGGTGGACTTGGCATTTTGGAGCTCCAACTTGCTGAAAATTGCCGACGGCGGCTGGTTTCCGCTGTTCATTGGCGGCATGATCTTGATCTTGATGTTGACTTGGCGTGATGGACGCCGATTGCTTCACCACAAAACCCGTGACGAAGCCATGGACTTGCGCTCCTTCTTGGAGGCCTTGTTCATTGGCCCACCTACCCGGGTAGAAGGCACGGCGGTCTTTTTGACAACAGAAAACGACATCGTGCCCAATGCCATGTTGCACAACTTGAAGCACAACAAGGTCTTGCACGCGCAAAACCTGTTTGTCACGGTGCGCAGCCACGAAGTCCCCTGGATCGCCAAAGATGAACGTGTAGAGCTGACCGATCTTGG
>JBIIPF010000110.1:0-5978 GCA_044342755.1 Limnohabitans sp.
GGGGCGTGATGGAGCGTGACTCGCATGCCACGGTCATCGGTGAGCGTGATGGCGGATGCGTGGCTCACGCACAGGCTGATGAACAAGGCGATGTATTTAACCATGCACCTGCACCCACTGTTGAATGATGCGGTGCATTTGATCCACCCCATCGGTCAAGGCCGCCGGACCGGGTTGCAAGATGTCGGCGGATTTGATTTCGAACAATTGCTGATGGCGGACGGCAGGCACCTCTTGCCAGCCCGTGCGAAGCGCCACTTTGTCAGGCCGGAATTTTTTGCCGCACCAAGAGCCCAAGATGATGTCGGGTTGTTTGGCTGCAATGCTCAAGGGGTCGGCGATGATGCGGTCCTTGCCCATGGCTTGCAGGGCCAAATCGGGAAAGCAATCATCCCCTCCGGCGATTTGAATCAACTCGGAGACCCAACGAATGGCGCTGATGGGCGGCTCGTCCCATTCTTCAAAGTACACCTTGGGCCTGCGGGTAAAAGCCTTGGCGTTGTTTTGAATATCCTGCAAATGGGCTTGCATGGCCTGAATGCGTTGCAAACCTTGCTCGGCCTCACCCACCATCGCCGCCACTTGGTAGAGCATGGCAAAGATGTCTTGCACACTTCGTTGGTTGAACACGGTGACTTGCACCCCATGGCGAATCAAGGCTGCTGCAATGTCGGCTTGCAGGTCTGAAAACCCAAACACACAGTCGGGCTTCAAGGCCAAGATCTTGTCAATCTTGGCGCTGGTGAAGGCGCTCACACGCGGCTTTTCAGCACGTGCGATTTTGGGCCGAACGGTGTACCCCGAAATGCCCACAATCCGCGCAGACTGCCCCAAGAGGTAGAGCCACTCGGTGGTTTCCTCGGTGAGGCAGATGATGCGTTGGGGGAGGTGGATCATGGGTTTATTTAGGCTGCCATTGAATGGCGGTGAAGAAGGTCACGCCAGGCATAGCGTAGTTGCAAGTGTTGACACCGCCGCTGGTGCATCCTAATTGCTGGTATTTTTCACCCAAAAGATTGTCGATCCTGTTGAGCCATGACCACTCCGGTGTCAATCTGGATTTAGTCCAAACATGAACCAGGTTGTGTGCAGGAAACTCCACTGAATTGGCCGCATCATCAAACCTTTTACCAATGTATTGATACTCGATGCCAACGCGTGAGTCTGAAATCGATGTGTCTGCGGTTAATTTGAAGTTTTCTTTGCTGCGCAAGCTGAGTTGTTTTCCCGTGGCCACATCAACAGGGTCGAGCCAATCCAGACTCGACTGCAAATTTATTTGCTTCAATGTGGTTTGTCCAGACAAGCTAATGCCTTGGATGTTGGCCATGCCGACGTTGTAATAACAGAAACGACATGCGACAAAGCCAAATGGTCTGCTACTGATCAAATTTTGAATGCTGTTTTCAAAAATTGTCATCCTTACTTTTGATGTGGCACTTCCATATTGAATTGCAAGTTCCGTAGATGCATTTGTTTCTGGCAATAAATTTTCACTGCCATACTGGCCATACATTTGTTCCAAGCTGGGCGCTTTGAAACCCGTAGATTTAATGGCGCTGACAACCCAATCATCAACCAGCTCAAAACCGTAGCCTAAGGAATAGGTGTTATGCCTTGAAAAATGACTGTAATCGTCGCTGCGAATGGATGCATTGACCCGGTGTCGGTCTAGCTTCAAAGAATAGGCCGCACCAACGGCTAGTTGCGCTCGACTGCCTTCGATGATGGCGTTGTATGCATTCTTGTCTGCGTGAAAAAAATCGCTTTTCTTCTCCAGCAATCCCGTTAAAACACCTTTGGAAGTGATGTATTCGTGATCAATTGACAAGGTTGTTGTCGTGGTTTTGAACTTAGAAGCGAGATCATCTGCGTTGGGCGCATCCGATTCAGCAGCAACCTCCGAAGAGTTCAGTTTGATTCGACTCAGGTGATCCTCATTCCAAATGCGTTGCCACTGCATGCCGTTGGCTGTCAACTTGTTCAGATGGTTGATATTTAAACTTCCACCACTGTAATTTGAAGGTGCAGATTGATAGGACTGACTTGAATCTAGGTATACCCACTCCAGTCTGTTCGATCTATTCAAGTCAATGCCCAGCTTGACCATTCCGGCGTCTTTACTGCTTCGCTCACGAGATGGTGTGTGTAACAAATCTGGTCTGGTGTCATACCCATCGCTGTTGCTGGTACTCAAGCTCAACGCATAGTCAAAGTCCTGCTTTTTGCCAGACAACTTTCCAGCTGTTTGTTTCAATCCAAAGCTGCCGAATGATTGAGTCAATGCGGGTCGATCATCGGGTGAGACTTTTTTACCAAAGAACTGAACAACGCCACCCATGGCGTCTGAGCCATACATGGCACTCACTGGTCCCTTGACCACTTCTAAACGATCCACCATTTCCAAGGGCAACATCTCCCACGGTGCACCACCTCCCAACTGCAATCCGTCGTGGGATTCAATCCGAATTCCTTCAACATAAACCGCAGTCATGCGTGATTCACTACCGCGCAAATAAACGGCGTTTCGTCCATAACTGATGCCTTGAAAACCAGGCAATTTGCTTAACGCTTGCGTCAGATTGGCATTGCCCATATTTTCCAAATCGGTTTTTTTCAAAACATCGACCTCACTCAGTACCGAATCAAGCTCTTGCCCCATCCGGTTTGCTGTGACAAATATTTCAGGCAACGCCTCGGTTTGCGCATGCGCATTTGCAAAAGAAACAAGAACAGCCACGCAAGCCATGCGCAGACATGATCCATAAGATCGAGAAATTTTCATGATGATGACCAGCAAAAAGTGCTCTCACCGCCTTCCCCGACAGTGCTTGAGCGTTACGAGGTCACGACAAGCGCGACTTCACCTTGTTGGCCGGTATCCGGGCTGGCGAAAACAACCTTGTCCGCCTTCCCAAATGCTTGTTCAAGGCACTCAGTGGCTGGGTTGGACAGGGCGGAAATGCGTGGGGCATTTCGTTCGCTTGACCGTTGCGGGGGCAGCGCAGGCTGGTATCCGAGTCAGGCCACGTACAAAAAAGATGTAATTGGTAGACCGAAGACTTCTGCTTCCCGTTGAACTGCGGCATGTGAACCACACCGCGAGCACCAACGGGGCCATTCTAGCCACAAGCACTGCATCGCCCCCTAAAATGCAGACCATGTCCGAAAACACCCCCCTCGATCCTGTGCTCGAACGCGTTGAGCGTTTGATTGTTCGCTACGAAGAACTCAAACGCACCAACGACTTGTTGACCTCTCAGGTTGAAGCCTTGACCCAAGAGCGTGATTCGCTCAAATCACGTCTGCAAGCTGCCCGCAGTCGCATCGATGGCCTGCTCGATCGGTTGCCGGTGGAAGTCAAGGATGGGGCATGAGCCAGGTTGAAGTTCAAATCATGGGGCAAAGCTACATCTTGGGTTGCCCCGAAGGTGCAGAAGAACGGTTTCACACGGCGGTGCGCAAAGTCGATGAGGCCATGTGCAAAATTCGCGACGCCGGCAAAATCAAAGCGCGTGACCGCATCGCTGTCTTGGCTGCTTTGAACCTGGCCTTTGAATTGAGTGACTTTTCTGCGGCTCCCAACGAGCCCAGCACCTCGCACCACAACCTGCACAATCTGCTGCACCGTCTGGACAATGCCCTCGGACATGATGGCCATTTGATTTAGGCTCCTACAATGCAAGCGTCTGCAAGACCGCTGGGTTTTATATTTCTTGAACCAATGCTCTCTGGAGCCCCGGGCTTGGAACATCGTTTGGTGAGCGTGATCATCTCGCGTTAGATGAACCCAACACCTTACTGACCTCGCCCACCTGAACCTTTCGTTCAGGATGACGACTCGGTGGACCCTTGCAGACACCCTCCCCCTCAGATTGGACGCATTTTGATTTGGATATTGTTGGACCTGGCCATTCTCGGCATCTTCACGGGTTTCTTGGCGGGTTTGTTGGGTGTGGGCGGTGGCTTGGTGCTGATTCCCATCCTCACCTACATGTTCCACAACGCTTTGGGTCTTGATACGCCTTTGGCGGTCAAGATGGCGATTGCCACTGGCATGTCCACCATCGTCGTCACCTCCTTGGCCAGCACCCGCATGCACCACCAAATCGGCGCGGTGCGCTGGGACTTGGTCAAGGGCCTGACCCCTGGTTTGATGGTGGGCAGTTTGATCTCCAGTTTGTGGTTGTTCGCGTTCATCAACGGTGCTGTGCTGGCCTTGGTGTTTGCAGGCTTTGCGGCTTTTTCAGCCACGCAAATGTTGCTCGACCGCAAACCCAAACCCTCGCGTGACATGCCGGGCCCAGTGGGTCAAACCGCTGCAGGTGGCTTGATTGGTGTGGTCTCGGGCTTGGTGGGCGCAGGTGGCGCCTTCATGAGTGTGCCCTTCATGGTGTGGTGCAACGTGCCCATGCGCCAAGTGGTGGCCACCAGTGCCGCGCTGGGTTTTCCCATTGCTTTGTTCAATGCCGTGGGCTATGTGGTCAGCGGCTGGCAGGTCACCGGCACGCCGGTCTATTCGTTTGGCTATGTGTGGCTACCAGCTTTGTTGATGGTGTGCCTCAGCACCGTGTTCACCGCGCCCATCGGCGCACGCATGGCACACCGTTGGCCGGTCAAGCAACTCAAGCGCGCCTTTGCCGTGTTGCTTTATGCCTTGGCCACATCCATGTTCTACCGCGGCCTCACGGCTTGAGACAACGCGACAACGCCATCTCAGCCAAGCGCTTTAACGCAACACCAGCACGGGGATGTTGGCGTGCGTGAGGACCCCCAGGGTCTCACTGCCGAGCAACAATCGCTTGATGCCTTTGCGGCCATGCGAGGCCATCACGATCAATTCGGTGTTGAGTTGCTTGGCGGTATCAATCAAGCCTTGGGCAATGTCGTCCGACTTGACGACGCGGGTGTGAATATGCAAGCCCTTGGTCAGTGCCAAGGCTTGCACCTGGTCCAAGGTTGTTTGGGCAGCTGTTTCCCACTGTGATTCGATGCTCTTCACATCGACATCGCTGATGGCAAACGAGCCCTCGAAATACGTTTGGATGTAGTGCGGCACCACTTTCACCGCCACCAAATCAGCGCCAAACAACTGGGTCAATTCCATGGCGGTTTGCACGGCTTTTTCAGACAATTGAGAGCCATCGGTGGCCAGCAAAATTCGTTTGTACATGATGCTTCTCCTTCAAAATCGCTGAACATCTCACATGCATTCAGCGTGAAGAAGAGCTTAGGTCAGCGCCACCGCCATGTATTGACCAACATCAAGAAAACGCAGCTTGCTGGTACTGATGGAGGGCTGCACACACCAAGGTGCTTGATCATGCACCAAGCCCATCCACAAGCCCCAAGCAGCTGTGGCGCTGAGGGTCAAGCCAGCCAAGCGGGTGCCCCTTGCAGACCAGCGCGAAGACACGGCACGGGGGCCTTGCAATTGGTCCCAAAGCAACGGCAGCAGTGTCAACATGGCACCCCCACCCAAAGCGAACATCAGCATCACCATCGCGCCCTGCCCCGGGCCGCCGCTGAACAAAGCCACCAACAAGGCCGAATACAGCAAGCCACAGGGCAACAAGGCCCAAGCCATGCCCAACAAGAGCGGCCCATAGGCTCGTTGTTGCAAAGCCTCTCGTTTGGCTGGTCCGGCCACGCGTTGCCAAAGCTGTTGAGCAGTGCGGGTCAGCCACACGGGTTGTTCACCGCGCCACAGCAGCAACAAACCAAACAAGACCGCAGCCACATGCACCATGCTCCAGACCGGGCGAAAGCCTGCGCTTTGCAATGTGAGCCAACCGAGGGAGTCCATGGACATGGCGGCCAAAGCGCCCAAGCTGGCGTAGCCAACGAGACGCCCGCATTGAAACAACAGCACGTTGTGCCAGGCGCTGCGGGCTGGCCAACGTGAAATGCCCAAGCAAGCCGCGCCACACATGGCCAGGCAATGGGGGCCACCCACCACCCCCATCAAGCCGGCGGTG
>JBIIPF010000111.1:0-5956 GCA_044342755.1 Limnohabitans sp.
CTGACAAGCCCTTGGTGGCTTCGCGTGAACAACGCAAAGACGACGCACAGCAACGCAAAGAAGCCAACGAGAAAAAACGCCCCTTGAAAAAAGTACAAGACGGCATTGAAAAAACCATGGCCAGTTTGGAAGCTGAGAAGCAAAGTTTGCACGATCAATTGGCCAGCCCGTTGGCCCCAGCTGACATTGCCGAAGCGGGCAGGCGTCTCAAAGCGGTGGAGGAAGAGTTGGAAGAACTGGAGTTGCGCTGGTTGGAATTGACCGCGCAACTTGAAACGCTGGCTTGAATTTAATGGGTCAAAAAAAAACCAGTTCTGTTTGAACTGGTTTTTTTGAATGAGGGTGGTAGGACGTACAAGATTCGAACTTGTGACCAACGGATTAAAAGTCCGCTGCTCTACCAACTGAGCTAACGTCCCCCTTTGCATTGCAGTTTTGCTGCTCTGCGAAGCCGCAAAGTATAACTGTTTTTTTGCGCTTTTTGACGGTTTTAAAAAAACCGATCAGGCGGCCAATCCATTCAACACCCATGACGCTGCGCAATTACCGAATGTGGCTGTGACCGTCACCACAGAACCATAGCCATGGCAATTCAAAGAACTGTCGCGTGAAGTTTCGCTTTCTTTAGCAGGCATCCAAACACGTTCTTTGCTGAACACCGATTGAACGCCGAAAGCGGCACCGCCAGCAGGCGCCGCATGGTGTTTTCGAAGACGTTGCCGCAATTGCGCGAGCAATGGATCATGCGTGGCCTGCGCCAAATCTGCCATGTCGACCAAGTGGGCTTGTCGCTTGCCACCAGCCGCACCCACTGTGACCAAACGCACATGATGGGTCATGGCCCAAGCAGCCAAGGCCACTTTGGCACTGACTTGATCGCAGGCATCTATCACTGCATCTATGTTGCTAGGCAGGAGATCTTGGATGTTCTCCGGTGTGATGAAGTCATCAATGACGTGAACCACGCATGCCGGGTTGATTTGCAGAACACGCGCTTGCATGGCCAACACCTTGGATTGTCCGAGGGTGTCGGTGAGCGCATGCAGTTGACGGTTGACATTGGACTCTGACACATGGTCCATGTCGATCACGCTGAGTTGGCCCACGCCACTTCGCGCCAAACACTCCACAGCCCATGAACCCACACCACCTACACCCACCACGACCACATGGGCTTGGCGAATACGTTGGGCCCCTGAGTTGCCATACAAACGTGAAAGACCGCCAAAGCGGCGGTCTTCGTTGTTTTCTAAAGCTAGCGCCGTCGTGCTCAATTTACTTGAGTTTAGACAAACGTTCTTTGCCAGCAGCAGCAGCGTCGGTATTGGGAAACTGTTTGACCAATTCGTCCAAGGTTTTTTTGGCCTCTTTGGCTTGCTTGGACTCCAGCTGGGCATTGCCCAGCGTCAACAGAGCTTCAGGCACGCGCTGATGGTTGGGACTCAGGGCAATGAATGCTTTGAGTTGGTTGATCGTATCGGCGTAATCACGGGCAACGTAATTGGCGCTGCCTAACCAAAACAAGGCACTGGGTCGGTAACCGCTGGCGGGATATTTGCGCAAGAAACCTTCAAAAGATGCAGCCGCTGCCGCGAAATCACCCTTTCGAAAGACAGCCAAACTGGCATCGAAATCTTTTTTTTCTGTGGGCTCGGCTTGAAACTCCAGACCGTCAACTTGAACCGTGATGGGTTCGAATTGATCAAATCGTTGGTTCACCATTTTGAGGCGGTCATCAACAGCGGCCAGGGTTTCTTTTTGGCTTCTTTGTAACAAGGCGATGTCGCGCATCAACTCCTCGCGTTCACCCCGCAAGCTTGATATGTCCTGCTTCAAACTGTCAATTTGAGATTGCAGCTGCAGCAAAGATTGCTTGTACTGATTAACCTCTTGCTCAGCCGATTTTTGAACCTGAGTGGCTTGTTCAATCGACTTTTGCAGATTTTGGTCCCCAGCTTGCTGGGCTTGACGCAAGGTTTCAACACGCTGGCGCAATTCCAAAATAGCGCGACGGGCTTCTTCGTCTTCAAACAACGCTGCATGCAAGGATGAGCAGGCCAAGGCCATGCTCATCAATGCCCACTTCGTGCTTAGCCTCATTTGTAGAAGAATTCAGTGCGACGGTTTTTTGAGAATGCAGATTCGTCACTGCCTTGAATCGCAGGCTTTTCTTCTCCAAAACTGACCGATTCAATTTGTGCAGATGACACACCCAAGAGGCTCAGGCTTTGACGCACCGCATCCGCGCGCTTTTGTCCCAAGGCCAAGTTGTACTCGCGACCTCCCCGCTCATCGGTATGACCTTCCAAGGACACCTTGGCGCGAGGATTGTTTTTCAAGAATTGAGCATGCCCCTCAATGGCATTTTGGAATTCTGCTTTCACCACGAAACTGTCATAGTCAAAGTAAATGACTTTGGTCACGCCATTGGGGCCAGCGGCCAAGTTGTCGGATGTGACAGTACTGACAGGAGCCACTGCGGACTGGGCTTGCGCAACGGCAGGTGCTGGCGTGGGCTCTGGTGCTGGTGCACTCACGCTGGATCCAGATTTGTCTTCAACGGGGACATCATTGAGTTTGACGCCAGAGGCACAAGCCGACAGCAACACGGCCAGGCCAAAAGACAAGAAAAATTTATTCACAACACACTCCAGTGATTCAAGGTTTTAAAAAAGGTCCCCAATGGGGTTCTCGGATATTATTGGATTGTCCCGCCAATTTGGCGCTTATTTTGCCATCAAGCGTGGTCGTCATCAGCACCTCCTTGCCTTGAACCATGGTGGCATAAAGGATGAGTTTGCTGTTGGCTGCAAAACTGGGGCGTTCATCAATATGGGTATCGGTGAGGGGGTACACCTTGTCGGTGGCCAGTTCCAAAAGGTGCAATCTGTATTGGCTTGCGTTTCGAGCGATGTAAGCCAACCAGCGTCCATCAGGGCTCAATGTAGGCGAAATGTTGTAATTCCCCAAGAAGGTAACTCGCTGAACAGGTCCGCCTGCTGCAGGAGTTCTGTAAATTTGGGGTGAGCCACCGCGGTCACTGACAAAATAAATGGCACTGCCGTCCGGGGTAAAGACGGGCTCAGTGTCGATACCGTTGGATTGCGTGATGCGTTTGGGTTCTCCGCCTTTGGCATCCAAGGAGAAAATTTGTGATGAGCCATCCCGACTCAAAGTGACAGCCACTGTTTTGCCATCGGGGGACCAAGCGGGGGCGCTGTTCGAGCCTTTGAAATTGGCGAGTATGCGACGTTTGCCGGTAGACACATCGTGGACGTAGACGACCGGTTTGCGAGACTCAAATGAAACATAGGCCAAGTCGGTGCCGTTGGGCGCCCATCTGGGAGAAATAATGGGCTCAGGACTGGTCAAGGCTGCTTGTGCATTTTCCCCATCCGCATCGGCCACCCAAAGCACATGTCGCTGACTTTGCTTGGTGACATAGGCAATGCGTGTTGAAAAAACACCCTTGTCACCTGTGAGTTTTTCATAGACCTGATCAGCAATACGATGTGAGACCAAGCGCAAATCAGATGCCACCACCAAGAAGCTTTGACCACCTAAATCTTGGCCTTTGATCACATCCCACAATCGGTACTTGACATCAAAACGACCATCCGCAGTTTTTTGAATGCTGCCTGTGACCAAGGCATCGGTGTTGGTTTGGCGAATCGCAACAAAATCGGGTCGGCTTGTGTCATCCAAAACCATGCCGGGATCCATGGTTTTGAATTGACCACTGCGGTCCAAGTCAGAGGCAACAATCAGTGCGGGTTTTTGAGGCGCGGCATCTTGTCCCTTGAATGAAGCAATGCCAATTGGAATTTGGGTGATACCTACACCAGAAACTTCAACACGAACTTCAGACCATGCCGAACTGACCACGCCGATGGAGAGGGTCATGGCAGTCAGAATTGGAAGGAAAAAGTTGATCATCGCTTCTGTGAATAGAAAAAAAACAATTCTAACCATGCTAAAGAGGACCAAGGCGATAATCAGAAGAATGAGTTCAACCTGACGCCATGTCCGAGAAATCCAATATTTTTAAACGCTTGCAAAGAGCAGGCCGGTACTTTGTACATCCGCCCATGGCTTGGGTGACCGCATTGTTCTGTCTTTTGATTGTTGCCATCGCTGAACCCATGGTGCCAGCCTTGTTGCAACCTCTCCTTGACAAAGGCTTCAAACAAAACAGTTTTCCCATCTGGATGGTGCCCGTGGCCCTGATTGGTCTCTACACGATTCGTGGACTCAGCATGTTTGTTGGTCAGGTCTGCATTGCCAAAGCCACCAACCAAGGCCTGTTGAAATTGCGCGTAGCCATGTTCGAGCGCTTGCAAGATGCCTCTTTGAACCTTTATCGACAACAAAATGCCAGCACCTTGGGCAACACCTTGGTCTACGAGGTTCAAACTGGCGCTCAAATGCTGGTGGGTTCATGCATGAGTTTGTTTCGTGACAGTCTGACACTGATCGCACTGGTAGGTTATTTGCTGTATTTGAATTGGCAACTCAGTTTGATCGTCGCCTTGTTGATTCCTTCAGTCGGTTTTTTGATGAAAGCCATGAGCAAACGTCTTTATGGTCTCACACGAAAAAACCAAGCGGCAACCGATGAACTGGCCTATGTGGTGGAAGAATCTGCGCTGGCTTACCGTGAAATTCGCTTGCATTCGGCACAAGATTTACAAGCCCGTCGCTTTGAGTCTTTGGGCCGCACACTCGAGCGTCTCACCATGAAAATGGCGGTAGCCAGTTCTGGCATCACACCACTGACCCAATTGTTTGCGGCCATCGCGTTGTCGGCCGTCATCAGCGTTGCGCTGTTGCAAAGTCAAGACAGCAATATGACCGTCGGCGGATTCGCATCATTTGTGACCGCCATGTTGATGTTGGTCAACCCCATCAAGCACTTGTCTGAAATTGCAGGCCCCATCACCCGTGGTTTGGCGGCCCTAGAGCGCGGTTTGGAATTGATTGAAAACACCCCTCAGGAAACCGGCGGACAGTACCGATCTGCACAAGCGCGTGGGCATATTCAATGGGAAAACCTGGGTGTACGTTATCAAGCAGACCATCCTTGGGCATTGCGTGAAATTCATTTAGACGTGTTAGCGGGGGAAACCGTGGCACTGGTTGGAAGTTCAGGCTCTGGCAAAACCACCTTGGCCAATCTTCTGCCGCGTTTTGTGGACTGGACAGAGGGCGATTTGAAGCTGGACGGCGTCAGCGTACGTGATTGGTACTTGCCCGATTTGCGACGACAATTTGCCATGGTGAGTCAAAATGTGGTGGTTTTGAATGACAGCTTGGCCATGAATGTGGCCTTGGGCCAAACACCTGAACCGGAGAAAGTCCTTCGTTGTTTGGAAGCGTCGAATTTGGGTGACTATCTGCGCAGCCTGCCGCAAGGCATCGACACCGTGGTTGGGCACAACGCATCCAGCATGTCGGGCGGTCAACGACAACGATTAGCGATTGCGCGAGCGCTTTACAAAGAGGCGCCCATTTTGATTTTGGACGAGGCCACATCAGCGCTGGACAATGAATCTGAACGCATGGTGCAAGAAGCCCTGCTGCGTCTTCAACAAGGAAAAACCACATTGATCATTGCGCATCGGTTGTCAACCATTGAGTCTGCAGACCGCATCGTGGTCATGGACTCAGGCCGCTTGATCGAGATGGGCAACCATGCCAGTTTGCTGGCCAAAAATGGAGCTTATGCCGCCATGTTCAAGCTCAAAAGCGTCAGCCATGAGCAAGCGCCGCTCACTGAAAGCTAAATCAGCACGATACTGAACTGTTCAGGACCCATGCCGAATTCGGCTTGCAATGAAATAGGCTTGCCAATGAAGTCACTCAAACCTGCCAAGTGCAGGCTTTCTTCTTCTTGCAGCAAATCGACCACGGCAGGTGGTGCCAAGACACGAAATTCTTTGGGGCTGAACTGTCGGGC
>JBIIPF010000112.1:0-5916 GCA_044342755.1 Limnohabitans sp.
GATCAAGCGGTTGAGCCAAGCCGCCAGTCCATACAGCAAGAGCACAGCAGCCAACGAGGCATTGAAGCGACTGCCTGAACCCAGCCAAAGGTTCAAGTCGGCGTAAAAAGACCAGCCTTGTAAACGTTCAGCCACCAGCAGGCCACCCAGCATCACGCCAAACAAAGCAGCGCACACGGTGCTGACCTCGATCCAACCATTGGCGCGAACCAATTGTTCGGCGGGCGTGAGTTCGGTGATCAAGCCGTACTTGGCAGGCGCATAAATGGCCGCCCCCAAGCCTGCCACGCCAAAAGCCAACATGGGCGGCACACCGACCACCATGCCCATGCAAGCCATGGCCTTGATGCCGTTGGCCCACATCATGACGCGGCGTTTTGGCCAAGTGTCGGCCCAAGCACCTACCCAAGGCCCAAGCACCACATAAGAGAGGGTGAACATCAGCTTGAGCAAGGGAATCCAAAACACCGCATACCCCTGCTCGGCTAGCAACGCCATGGCCAACAGCAACAAAGCGTTGTCCGCCAATGCCGAGACAAACTGCGCAGCCAACAGGCTGGCAATGCCTGGCGCGGCCATGGGCTTCAAGAGACGGTGTTGGCGATACTGGCGGCGATGGGGCTGGGCGAGACCACCGGTTTGACCACGGGTGTTCGGGCTTCAATCACCGCTGGTTTGAAGTCCAACAACTGGTTCCAAAAAACCAACTCCAGCTTGCCGTCCATGTGTTCGACCAAGGCCGATCGGCTTTCCACCCAGTCGCCATCGTTGCAATAAAGCACGCCGTCGATGTCGCGCATTTCAGCGCGGTGGATATGCCCACACACCACACCTTGGTAGCCGCGCTTGTGGGCCTCGTGGGCCACTGCTTTTTCAAAGTCGGCGACAAAGTTCAAGGCTTTCTTCACCTTGCCTTTGAGGAAGGCCGACAAAGACCAATAGGGCAAACCCATGCGGGCACGAACCCGGTTGAAATGGCGGTTCAAACGCAGCGTTAATTCATACAAGCTGTCGCCCACATAAGCCAGCCATTTGGCGTATTTCACCACCGGGTCAAAGTAGTCGCCATGAATCAACCACAAACGGCGGCCATCGGCCATGGTGTGCGTGGCTTCTTCCATCACTTGCACGCCACCGAAATGGTGGTCTGCAAAGTCGCGGGCGAATTCATCGTGGTTGCCTGGGATGTACACCACATGGCAACCTTTGCGAACGCGCTTCAAGATTTTTTGCACCACATCGTTGTGGGCCTGCGGCCAATACCATTTGCGGCGCAGTTGCCAACCATCGACGATGTCGCCCACCAAATACAGGTGATCGCTGGTGTGGGATTTGAGAAAGGCCAGCAGTTCTTCGGCTTGGCACCCCGGGGTGCCCAGGTGCAAATCTGAAATGAAGACGGCTCTGTAATGCATCGATTCCTCTTTTTGAAATAGAGTTGTTGTGGATGGCATGTGCACAAGCGTAAATTGCCAATGTGACTGTCTGATGAAACCCGTGTCTTTCAAAGCGACAATGACTTCATCGCTGATCACTTGGAGGCTGTTGCATGATCGTCAAACAAATTTGGACCGCCAATCCCTACCGCAATTTCAACTATCTTGTGGCCTGCGCTGAAACCGGTGAAGCCTTGGCCATCGACCCGCTGGACAGCGACAAGTGTTTGAAAGCCGCCAAAGACGAAGGCTGGGACATCACCCAAATCTTGAACACCCACGAGCACCATGACCACATTGGCGGCAACGATGCGGTGGTGGCCGCCACCGGTGCCAAGGTGTTGGCCCATGCCAAAGCCGGGGGCAGCATTCCCGGCATGTTTCGTGGGCTGATGGCCGGTGACATCATCCGGGTCGGCAAAACTGTTGAGTTGGAAGCCTTGGACACCCCCGGGCACACCATGTGCCACATTTGCTTGTGTGCCCACACCGATCAACCCGCCTTGTTTTCAGGGGACACCTTGTTCAACGCAGGCGCAGGCAACTGCCACAACGGCGGCAACGCGCAAGCGCTCTACAACACCTTCGCGCAGCAACTCAACAAGCTGCCAGCCAATACCCGCATTTATCCTGGCCACGATTACATCGAAAACAACCTGCGTTTCACCTTGGACCGCGAGCCCGACAACCAAGCCGCCCAAAGCCTGCTGAGTCAAGTCCGTGGTCAAAACTTGGAAGCACCCCTGGTCACCACTTTGGCGCAAGAGCGCGAGGTCAACACTTTTTTCCGCTTGGGTCAAGCCAGTGTCATTGACACATTGCGCCAAGCCTTCCCAGACTTGCCCGTCCAACCGGATGAAGAAACCGTGTTTGTCAAACTGCGTGAACTGCGCAACAGTTGGTGAGCCTTCTTGATTTGCAACGCACCCCTGGCGGTGGTTGCTTCAGCCCTGATGAATCGCTTGTTCTTAAAATGCCCAGATGAAATTCAATAAAGCACAAACCGATTTGCTATGGGTCGCGGCCTGTCTGTTGCTTTATGTTTTTCTGGCATTTGAATTTGAATTTTCCGAGCAGATTTTTCATTTCACCCAAAGCTATGAGCGCCTGCAACTGGATGAATTGTTATTGGCCCTGCTCATCCTCGGCATGGGGCTGGCTTGGTATTCCTGGCGCCGATCCCAGGAAGCCAAACAAGAAGTCCAAGAACGGATTCGCTCTGAATCCAAGGTGCAAGAACTGCTGAGCCACAACAGTGATTTGGCGCAACGTTTGTTCACGGCCCAAGAAGACGAGCGGCGTGCATTGGCCCGTGAGTTGCACGATGAAATGGGGCAAACATGCACGGCCATCCGGACCGAGGCGGCGGTGTTGGCGGGCGGTCAGCTCACCCCAACAGCCGTCCTGGATTCGGCACAGCGCATCGCGGACAGCGCCCAAGCACTTTCATGGCTGACAAGGGATTTGTTGCAGCGTTTGCGTCCTGCGGTCTTGGACAGCATGGGTTTGGCCGATGCCTTGTCGATCCATTGCGAGCAATGGCAAACCAGCAATGGGGTCGTCTGCACATTCGAGTCTCAGGCGTTGCCAGCGCATTTGGATGACTATGTGTGCGTGACGATTTACCGTTTGTTGCAAGAGAGTTTGACGAATGTGGCCAAACACGCCAACGCCACGCGGGTCGAGGTGCAATTGAGCTTGCTCGCCCCCCATGGCTTGGCATTGCGTGTGCATGACAATGGCCAAGGCATGCACGACCCCATGGCCCACCATGCTGGCTTTGGTTTGCTGGGCATGCGCGAGCGGGCATTGAGCTTGGGCGGTCGACTGCATTTGCAAAGTGCGTTGGGTCAAGGTTTCTTGGTGTTGGTTGAACTGCCACTGGAGGCCAAATGATTCGAGTTCTTTTGGTGGACGACCACCCGGTGGTGCGCTCGGGTTATTTGCGTTTGTTGTCGCAAGACCCGGAGATTCAAGTGGTGGCCGAAGCCAGCACCGCCGACGAGGGTTACCAAGCTTTCGGCACCCATTGGCCGGATGTGACCATCACCGACTTGTCCATGCCCGGCGTCGGCGGCTTGGGCTTGTTGCAAAAAATACTGGCCCGGGATGCCTCTGCGCGTGTGTTGGTGTGCAGCATGTACGACTCGGTGCAGGTGGTGCAACGCGCGATGCAAACAGGGGCCAAGGGCTTTGTGTCCAAAAACGCGCAACCCGAAGAGTTGGTGCGGGCGGTGCATGCGGTGCATGCGGGGCGAGTCTTCAGCATGGATCATTTGAAGCAGCAAGAGGGCAGCCTTGCCGCGGATGACGAGGTGCAGCGCATTGCCAGCTTGACGGCCCGCGAGTTTGAAACCTTCAGACTGTTGGCACAAGGCCAAAGCGTTGCTGAATGCGCAGCGGCCCTGCACCTGAGCCAAAAAACCATCTCCAACCACCAGACCCAAATCAAAGAGAAATTGCAGGTGGCCACCTTGGCTGCCATGGTGCATTTGGCGCAAAGGCACCATGTGATTGACAGCCCAGCCGACCTCTGAGGGCGTAAAAAAACCTCCACGGTCGCCCGTGGAGGTTGAAGCCGCCGAAGCTAAGGTGGCGTGTTAGTTGTGTTTTAGCTTGTTAGAACTGGTAGCGCAAACCCACCAAGTAGCTGCGGGGAGCGCCGGGGGCGACGAATTTGGCGACGGTTTGCGTGTTGGTTGAATCGCCATCCAGCGCAAAATTATTCTCGCCAATCATGCCGTAGGTTTCGTACCGGGTGTCGAGCACATTGTTGATCTTGCCAAACAGTGTCAGGCCTTTTTGCAGTTGGTAGTTGGCTTTCAGGTTCAACAAGGTGTGGCCTTTGATCGTGGCATCTGCCACAGCATCATCCTCCTCGCCTACCTTGCCATCTTCATTGCCCTGCGTGGGCAAGCTGGAGTTGTAGTGCACACCGGCCCCCAAGCTCAACTGCGGTGTGGCTTGCCATTCCAAGTTCAGCTTCAGGGTGTGCAAGGGCAAGC
The DNA here is from genome assembly GCA_044342755.1 of Limnohabitans sp. Classification (GTDB taxonomy): domain Bacteria; phylum Pseudomonadota; class Gammaproteobacteria; order Burkholderiales; family Burkholderiaceae_C; genus Limnohabitans. Next base: position 4,442 of record JBIIPF010000112.1, read on the forward strand.
CAGGCAAGCGCATGCCCGGGGTGATGTCCATTTCGCGTTCGCCCGCTTGCAGTTCAGCCTCAGCCTCGTAGGTGGCTTTCAAGTAGCTGTAACTGGTGTTCATGCGCACTGTGCCCCATGTTTTGCTGGCACTGATATCCACGCCTTGGTGCCTGGTTTTATCGAAGTTGTTGAAGTAGCCCAGTCCCGGCGTACCGCTGGCGATGAACAAAATATCGTCCTTGTTGTCGGTTTGGTAAACAGACACGGCCAGGTTGTAGTCCTGGCTGTTTTTCCAACGCAGACCACCTTCTATGGTTTGAGCCACCACTTGTTTCAAATACGGGTCAGCTTGCAATCCGGTGGGCAACATGCAGGGGTGGGCTTTGTCGGCACAACCCAATTCAATCACCGTGGGTGCGCGGTTGCTTTGGGCCCAGTTGCCAAACACGGTCAGGTTGTTGCTGAGTTGATGTGTCAGGCCCAAAGAGGGGTTGAGTTTGCGGTAGGTGAATTCTTCTTTGGCGAGTTCTGCGCCAACGCCATCCGTATAGCGGGTGATGGTGTTGTCAACGACCGTATGGTTGTAGCGAGCAGCTGCTGTGAAGTAAGTGGTTTCATTCATCTTGAACGTGTCGGCCACATACACACCAAAAGCAGTGGCACCACCCTTCACACCGGCTGTGGGCGTGTCTGCTTCTTCACAATCGGAAACCCCACGCGTTTCACTGATGTCACATTCTTCTTCCGCTGAAGCGCCATAGCTGCTGCGGCTCATGTCCAAAGTGGCACCGGTGGTGATTTGGTGGGCATCCAACAACTTGGTCATGTTGACGCTGACACCGTAGCTTGTTTGAGAGGTTTTGGAATGGCGCAATTCGCCTTCTGCTTCACCATCGTCAGCATCCCACTCCACATCCCCCCCCAATCGTTTTTGCTTGCCACTGCGCACATACGCCGTGGCAGCCAACTCGGTGTTGGCATCCAACACACGCTGCAAATTGAAGGTCAGCAAGCTGGTGTTGTTTTGGGTTTCATCGGGGTGGCTGTACACCGCTGCACGTCTGCTGTCGTACAAAGTGCCTTTGTCTACAGGAGTGCCTTCACCTTCTTCGCCGTAGTTGGTGCTGGGCGTCAAACCATTGCCCACCAATTTGCTGGTGCCGTACAAAAAGGACACGTCCCAGTTGCTGTCTTCTTGGCTGCGGCCCATCTTCACAAAAATGTTTTGCAATTCGCCGTTGGAGTGATCGCGCCAACCTTTTTCGTCAAACGCGGTGGCGGCCACAAACCGGTGCCAACCGTCACTCGACTTGCTGCCGTGTGTCAGGTCCACTTTGGCACGACCAAAACTACCCAAACTCAGGCCGAGTTCATTGCCTTGCGTGGTCAGGCCGGACTTGGTGGTGAAGGCCAAGGCCCCGCCCAAGGTGTTCAAACCATAAATCGGGTTGGAGCCGGGCACCAGGGTCACGCTCTCGAAGGCGGCCTCGGGC
>JBIIPF010000113.1:0-5884 GCA_044342755.1 Limnohabitans sp.
AAGGCTTGGTGGCCAAACGCTCGGCTTCAAAGGCTTTGATTTTGTCGGACTGGCGCAAGGTCAGGCCAATGTCATCGAAGCCATTGAGCAAGCAGTATTTGCGAAAGGCTTGCACTTCAAAAGGAATTTCCTCGCCTTGGGGCCGCACGACAACTTGGCGCTCCAAGTCGATGGTCAATTCATAGCCGGGGAAGGCCAGCACGTCATTGAACAATTGGTCCACGGTGGCGTCTGGCAAGACGATGGGCAGCAAACCGTTTTTGAAACAGTTGTTGAAAAAGATGTCGGCAAAGCTGGGGGCAATCACTGCACGAAAACCGTATTGGTCTATCGCCCAAGGCGCGTGCTCACGCGAAGAGCCACAGCCGAAATTTTTGCGGGCCAACAACACCGATGCGCCTTTGTAGCGGGGTTGGTTCAGCACAAAGTCGGGGTTGGGTTTGCGCGTGGTGGGGTCTTGGCCGGGCTCGCCGTGGTCGAGGTAACGCCATTCGTCAAACAAGTTGGGGCCGAATCCCGTTTTGCGAATCGACTTCAAAAACTGCTTGGGGATGATGGCGTCGGTGTCGACGTTGTCGCGGTCCATCGGGGCCACGATGCCTTTGTGCAGGGTGAATTTTTGCATCTCTAGCTCCTCAGGCGAACTTGCGCACGTCAACGAAATGACCATGAATGGCGGCAGCAGCGGCCATGGCGGGGCTGACCAAGTGGGTGCGTCCGCCATTGCCTTGACGGCCTTCAAAGTTGCGGTTGGAGGTGGAGGCGCAGCGTTCCCCGGGCTCCAAGCGGTCGGCGTTCATCGCCAAGCACATCGAGCAACCGGGTTCGCGCCACTCAAAGCCAGCGGCTTTGAAAATCTCGTGCAAGCCTTCTGCTTCAGCTTGCGCTTTGACCAAACCCGAGCCGGGCACCACCATGGCCAGCTTGATGTTCTTGGCCACTTTTTGGCCGAGTTTTTTCACCACCGCAGCGGCTTCGCGCATGTCCTCGATGCGGCTGTTGGTGCAAGAGCCGATGAACACTTTGTCAACGAACAAATCGTTCAAGGCCTTGCCGGGTTCGAGCGCCATGTAGGTGAGCGCACGTTCAATCGCGCCGCGTTTGTTCGGGTCTTTTTCTTTGTCGGGGTCGGGCACGATGCCGTTGATGTCGAGCACCATCTCGGGCGAGGTGCCCCAGGTGACTTGCGGCAAGATGGCCTCGGCTTGAAGCTCGACCACGGCATCGAAATGTGCATCCGCGTCAGAGTGCAGGGTTTTCCAATAAGCCAGGGCCTGGTCCCATTCCGCGCCACCGACAAACTGACCGGTTTTGGCATCGGTGCCGGGCGACAGGGGGCGGCCTTTCACGTAGTCGATGGTTTTGTCGTCCACCGCCACCAAGCCTGCGCGCGCGCCGCCTTCGATGGCCATGTTGCACAAGGTCATGCGGCCTTCCATGCTCAAACCGCGAATGGCCGAGCCTGCAAATTCGATGGTGTAGCCGGTGCCGCCAGCGGTGCCGATTTGGCCGATGATGGCCAGCACCACATCTTTGCCAGTCACACCTTTGGCCAAGGTACCTTCCACCTTGATAAGCATGTTCTTGGCTTTTTTGGCCAACAAGGTTTGCGTGGCCATGACGTGCTCGACCTCGGAGGTGCCGATGCCATGGGCCAGCGCACCAAAGGCGCCGTGCGTGGAGGTGTGGCTGTCGCCGCACACCACGGTCATGCCGGGCAGGGTGGCGCCGTTTTCAGGCCCAATGACGTGCACGATGCCTTGTCGTTTGGACAAAAACGGAAAGAACGCGGCCGAGCCAAACTCTTTCATGTTGGCGTCCAGCGTGGTGATTTGTTCTTTGCTGATCGGGTCGGTGATGCCGTCGTAGCCCAACTCCCAACCGGTGGTGGGTGTGTTGTGGTCGGCAGTGGCAACGATCGAGCTGACGCGCCAGACCTTGCGGCCCGCTTGGCGGATGCCCTCGAAGGCTTGCGGGCTGGTGACTTCATGCACCAAATGGCGGTCGATGTAGAGGATGGCCGTGCCATCTTCTTCCGTGTGGACGACGTGTTCGTCCCAAATTTTGTCGTAGAGGGTGCGTCCCATGAGGGGTCCTGGTCGGTCTGACGAGTTTGTCAGCGGGCTATTTTAGGTTTGCCAAATACTGTTTGAATTCTTCGGCGGTTTCGGGGTGGCGCAAGGCCAATTCCACCGTGGCTTTCAAAAAACCAATCTTGCTGCCGCAGTCGTAACGCACGCCTTCATAGGCATAGGCATACACCGCTTCTTGTTTGAGCAGGCTTTGAATCGCATCGGTCAGTTGGTATTCGCCACCAGCACCGGGCTGCAGCTGGTCGATGTGTTTGAAGATGGAGGGGGTGAACACGTAGCGGCCCACCACGCCCAAGTTGGAAGGCGCTTTTTCTGGCGCAGGCTTTTCCACGATTTGCGACATCTTGGTCAGGCGTTCGCCCGCCGGGGTGCCTGCCACCACGCCATAAGAACGGCTTTGGGCGGGCGCGATGGTTTCCACCGCCACCACCGAGCTGCGGTAATGCTCGTACAAGCCCACCAACTGTTTCAAGACGCCGGGTTGGTGGTCCAGCAAGTCGTCAGCCAGCACCACGGCAAAAGGCTCGTTGCCCACCAACGATGCGGCGCAATTGACCGCATGGCCCAAGCCCAGTGCTTCTGGCTGGCGCACATACACACAGTTCACATGGGCGGGTTTGATGTTGCGCACCAAGTTCAACAACTCGGTTTTTTGTTTGGCTTCCAGTTCGTGTTCGAGCTCGAAAGATTTGTCGAAATGGTCTTCAATGCTGCGCTTGCTGCGACCGGTGACAAAAATCATCTCGGTGATGCCGGCCTCAATGGCTTCTTCCACCGCGTATTGGATGAGCGGCTTGTCAACCACGCAAAGCATTTCCTTGGGGCTGGCTTTGGTGGCGGGTAAAAACCGCGTACCCAAGCCTGCGACTGGAAAAACGGCTTTGCGAACGATGGCCATGGCGATCAGCGCTTGTTCAAAGCCGGCACATCACGCTTGACCGAGCCGGTGAACAACTGACGGGGGCGACCAATTTTGTACTCTGGGTCGCTGATCATTTCGTTCAACTGGGCAATCCATCCCACAGTGCGGGCCAAGGCAAAGATACCGGTGAACAGGTTCACGGGAATGCCGATGGCGCGTTGCACGATGCCGGAGTAGAAGTCCACGTTGGGGTAGAGCTTGCGTGACACGAAGTACTCGTCTTCCAAAGCGATTTTTTCCAGCGCCTTGGCCAACTTGAACAAGGGGTCGTTTTCCAGGCCCAGTTCTTTCAGGACCTCGTCACAGGTTTCTTGCATCAGCTTGGCGCGGGGGTCGTAGTTTTTGTAAACACGGTGACCAAAGCCCATCAGCTTCACGCCAGAGTTTTTGTCTTTCACCTGCTCCATGAACTCGCCGACTTTGGCAATGCCGCCATTGGCTTGTATTTCTTCGAGCATGTTCAAGCAAGCTTCGTTGGCGCCGCCGTGTGCGGGGCCCCACAAACACGCCACACCAGCGGCGATGGCGGCAAAGGGGTTGGTGCCGGATGAGCCGCACAAACGCACGGTGGAGGTGGACGCGTTTTGCTCATGATCGGCGTGCAAGGTGAAGATGCGGTCCATGGCGCGTTCGAGCACGGGGTTCACGACATAAGGCTCGCAAGGCGTGCCAAACATCATGCGCAAGAAGTTGCCCGCATAAGACAAGTCGTTTTGGGGGTATAGGAAAGGTTGACCCACGCCGTATTTGTAGGCCATGGCCACCAAGGTCGGCATCTTGGCGATCAGGCGGATGGCCGCCACTTCACGGTGCTCAGGGTTGTTGATGTCGGTGCTGTCATGGTAGAAGGCCGACAAAGCACCCACCAAGCCTGTGAGCACGGCCATGGGGTGAGCATCACGGCGGAAACCGCGCAAGAAAAATTGCATTTGCTCGTGCACCATGGTGTGGTGCGTCACAGTTTTTGTGAATTCTTTCTTGCGTTGCGCATTGGGCAGCTCTCCGTACAACAGCAAATGGCAGGTTTCCAAATAGTTGCAGTTGGTGGCGAGTTGTTCGATGGGGTAGCCACGGTAGAGCAATTCGCCTTTGTCGCCATCAATGAAAGTGATGGCCGATTGGCAAGAGGCGGTGGACAAGAAACCAGGGTCGTAAGTGAACATGCCAGATTGGCCATACAGCTTGCGGATGTCAATCACATCAGGGCCAATATGGCCTTGATAGACAGGCATGTCGATAGCTTCTTTGCCGTTGCTGAACTGAAGGGTGGCTTTGTAATCGGCGAGTTTCATGGTCATTTCCTGTGTCAAACAATTTCAAAAAAACAAATTCTCATCATGTTCTCAATAAGGGCAGCAGCGCTTGCACTTCGGGCAAAGCCAACACCGACTGCACCACCTGGGCTTCGGGGTCCGAGGCCGCCAGCGGCTTGGCAGGGCGGTTCAACAAGGTGTCCAGCAAATCGTTGTCAGCCAAATCCATCAGTGCATACATGCCACGCGCCATGGCCACGGTCATCCCATCAGCGTGCTGGTTGAAAAACCGTTCGATGAACAAATCGTTTTCCAGCAAACCACGGCGGCTGCGCCAGCGCAATTTGCTAAGCGCTGCTGCAGACAGGGGTTCGTCGGCGGGCAGCGCATCGAGTTCTTCATCGCCCATCAAACAGCGCGGCTGATCATCAATTCTTTGATCTTGCCAATCGCCTTCGTCGGGTTCAAACCTTTGGGGCAGACATCGACGCAATTCATGATGGTGTGGCAGCGAAACAATCGGTAGGGGTCTTCCAGGTTGTCCAAGCGCTCGGCGGTGCCGTGGTCGCGGCTGTCTGCGATGAAGCGGTAGGCCTGCAACAAACCGGCGGGGCCGACAAATTTGTCGGGGTTCCACCAAAACGACGGGCAGCTGGTCGAGCAGCTGGCGCACAAAATGCATTCGTACAAACCGTCGAGTTCTTCGCGCTCTGCGGGTGACTGCAAGCGCTCTTTTTCGGGGGGAAGGCTGTCGTTCATCAAGTAAGGCTTGATGGAGTGGTATTGGTTGAAGAACTGGGTCATGTCCACAATCAGGTCGCGCACCACAGGCAAACCGGGCAGCGGCTTCAAGGTGATGACACCAGGCAAAGTGAGCATGTTGGTCAAGCAGGCCAAACCGTTTTTGCCGTTGATGTTCATGGCGTCCGAGCCACACACGCCTTCGCGGCAAGAGCGGCGGAATGACAAGCTGGGGTCTTGCGCCTTGAGCTTCATCAGGGCGTCCAGCAACATGCGCTCGTGACCGTCGAGTTCCACCTCGATGGTCTGCATATACGGCTTCGCGTCTTTTTCGGGGTCGTAGCGGTAGATGTTGAAAGTGCGTTTCATTAGAAGGTCCTGACTTTGGGTGGGATGCTGTCGGTGGTCAGCGGTTGGAGCTTGACGGGCTTGTAACTCATGCTGTTGCTGGCGCTGTGCCACAAGCTGTGCTTGAGCCACTGTTCGTCGTTGCGGCCGTTCGGGTGTTCGGGCGTATCGGCGTAGTCGTCCACGGTGTGGGCGCCGCGGCTCTCGTGGCGTGCCGCAGCAGACACCATGGTGGCTTGGGCGCACTCGATCAGGTTTTCAACTTCCAGCGCTTCAATGCGGGCGGTGTTGAAAATCTTGCTCTTGTCTTTCAAGCCGATGTTTTTCACGCGCTCACGCAGTTCGGCAATTTGCTGCACACCTTCGTCCATGCTGGCTTGGGTGCGGAACACGCCAGCGTGCTTTTGCATGCTGGTGCGCAAGTCGTTGGCCACGTCTTGCGCATACTCGCCACTGGTGGTGTTGTTCAAACGGGCCAAACGCTCCAAGCTGCGGTCGGCCGCATCGGCGGGCAAGGGTTTGAACAA
>JBIIPF010000003.1:0-21991 GCA_044342755.1 Limnohabitans sp.
GCAAGACTTCGTTGTAACCACCCGTCAAGATTGAATTTTTAAAAAATGACCAGCAAAGCGAAATACCTGACCATGGCGATATTGATGACCTTCATCAATATCCCTTTGTTCATCTATTCCCAATCGCTCGCGCACAGATCGGTCGAGAAGTCTGCTGCGTTAGAAGCGTCCTCGATGGCTGATGAGAACCATGAACACACCCATGAAGAGCCCCCAGTTCAAGTCCAAGACAGCAGTGCCAGTCCTGCGCTTGCCCCTGAAATGACGCCTGCTGATATTGCGGCTCAGGCCTTGGCCGAAGAAGAAAAACCCGAACGCTTTCAAACCTTGGCAACGCTTTACCGCCCTCCTTTGTTTGGCAAATGCAAAAAACTCTTTGAGCGGTTCAATCGTAAAAACTTTCCCGACAAACCCTACAAAGCTTTCGTATACAGTTTTGATGGCGAGACTGCTTACTGTGCCGATGCCTACACAGACAAAGGACAACAACAAGCCGAGGAAATCGTTATTCGCGAGTGCAAGGAATACCATGCGGGCTCAGGTAAATACTCGCCGTGCCGAATCTACACCGAAGAATGAATCAAGATAGGTCAACCATGGATTGCGCAGCCTGCGGAAAACCCCTTTCAGTCACAGCCAAGTTTTGTGGCAAGTGCGGCGCGCCTGTCAAAAGGCTGGCCAAGGGCTCAGATTTGGACACGTCACTGACGCAGCCGGAGTTGGCGCTGGCCCAGTCCAGCGACTCGGCCATGGCCGTCAAGCCCGAGTCCAGCCCTGCAGCCTCCAAGGCGGACTCGGCGGAGACCCCAGCCAGCGCTGTCCACCATGATGAAGACGATTTTGTCATCCAGCTATCGCCCAGTTCAAACGCCTTGGATGACCAAAAGCTGTTGAATATCGACCTGAACCTTGAACCGCCCCCTGGCCCTGTCGCAGACAGTGCCGCATCAGCCAAAGCAGACTTGGCATGGTTGCATCGGCTTGAATTGCACCAGCAAGAATTGAAGAAAACGCTGGAAAAACATTCATTGCTGCTTGACTTCATTTCATTGGCTTCGCAGCAGCAAAGCCATCAACAAGCGCAGCCCGATCCGAATGAAGCCCTGTTGCACAACCTGATTGAGCAACAAACCCAATTTGCGGTGCAATTGGCAGAGTTGCAAAACCACTTGCATGCGCAAAGAGAGTCTGTCAGCACCGGCCGAATACCAGAAGAATTCAAGTTGCTGCTGGAAAAACAAAAAATTGAAATCCAAAAATCCTTTGGTCAAAACTTGGCGCAAAACACGGAAAACATGGCGACAGCCCGTGAAGCTGAATTGACCAAGGTTCAAGACATGCTCAAGGCCAACACCATCGCAGCTGAAGCGATTGAGAAAAACTTGGCTCCCCTGATCCAAAGCGTTAACGACTTGAAGCTCAAGGTGCAGGCGGTCGTGAAAAAAGTAGAGGACGCCGCAAGCTCCAAAACCAAGTCGGGTGGCAAAGAGGAACCCGCTGGCGAAGGCGGTGGCTTCATGATCTTTGTGATTGGCATGCTTTGTGGGCTGACCGTGGTGTTGAGCACATTGGCCATCTATAACTTTTTAACCCACGACAAAGTTGTTTCTGACAGCAGTGCAAAGTCCTTGGACAAAATCACGCCTGACAGCAAAGCCAAAGCGGGCCATTGAGATGAAGCGCATCGAAAGACAGCCATGATCTGCACCAGCTGCTACTTCATCAACCCCAGTGAAAACGTTTTTTGCCAAAACTGCGGCTCGCAACTGCCGCACGTTCAAAGCCAAAAACCCAGCAGCATTTCGCCATTGATTCTGGCCAACACCTTGGACAACAGTTCCTTGTTGATCTCACGAGGCCCTTGGGAAATGCGTTTTGATCTTTGGATGCCCTTTCTTTTCCTGGCAACGTTGGTCTTTGGATTCACCCTGAGCCATGCTTATGCCTTGGCCGTTCTTGGGCTGGGCTTGGCTTTTGCGTTGTACAAATCTCGGGATATTGGTCAAATCATCAAGCAGACCATTCCGGTTGAATTGATCAATAAAACCATCATTGCCTACGGTCCAGCCAACACGGCCAGCCGCTTTTCGCTGCCAACGGGTGTGCTTTATTTGTTGTCTGATGGACTCTATTTCAAATCCTTCGACAGCCACGAAGATATTTCATTCATCCATATTGAAATTTCCTTCACCGAAACCGCCGTTCTCCACAAAGGCCTGTCTTTGTTTGCCAATTGGCATGAAATTGAAATGAACAACGGCATGAACGAACGTTTCACCTTCACGGTTCAAAACGGCGGTGAATGGATGTTGCTGATGAAGATGTTGCGCACCGACATGATGAAGCGGTGAAACGCAGTCTCTACGCCAGAGATTGTTTGCGCATTGCCATTCACAGCCCCTAAAAGCCCTCAGATCAGACCTGCAGCACCTTGCCAAATTCCTCGAATGGCTTAGACGGGCTGCGGCGGTTTGAGGGGCAGCGCGGTTTTGTAGCGCACCTGCTTCAGGGCAAAACTGCTGCGGATTTTTTCCACCCCGGGGATGGGGGTGAGTTGCTCCAAGATGAATTTTTCCAAAGCCGCCATATCGGCAATGGCGACCCGAATCAGGTAGTCGGAGTCGCCTGTCATCAAATAGCACTCCATCACCTCGTCATGCTCGGCGATGCGTTGCTCAAACTCGGCCAACGCCGCTTTGGACTGCTCTTTCAGGCTGATGGAAATGAACACGTTGAGGCCCAAGCCCAGTGCTTGCGGCTGGATCAGGGCCACATAGCGCTCGATGACGCCCGCAGCCTCCAATGCGTTGACCCGCGCCAAGCATGGTGAAGGCGACAAATGCACCCGACGCGCCAACTCGACATTGGTGAGGGAACTGTCTTCTTGCAGTTGCGCGAGTATTTTGTAATCTACCGCATCTAGAAGCATAAATAACCTTTAAATAAATATTTAAAGGCATTTTATGCCAAAAATAAAGCTTTGGCGGCTGAATTCAACAGCACATTTTGCAATGAAAATCCTACAGTCAAGGTCATTCGCAACCTGTACAGAGCGCCACCATGCTGCAACGCACCTTAGACCTTGACCCGATTGAAACCGCCGAATGGCGCGACGCTTTTGACAGCGTGGTGGCCTTGCACGGCCCCGAACGCGCTCGTTTTTTGCTGGACCAACTGGTGGTCATGGCGCACCACAGCCAAATCGGCTGGTCGCCCGAGTTGGTCACGCCCTACGCCAACACCATCCCCGTGCAAGCCCAACAGCCCTACCCCGGGGACTTGGCGATTGAAGAAAAACTGGCCTCGCTGATGCGCTGGAACGCCTTGGCAATGGTGGCGCGCGCCAATGCGGCCTATGGGGAGTTGGGCGGGCACATCGCCAGCTACGCCAGTGCCGCCGATTTGTTCGAGGTGGGCTTCAACCATTTTTTCCACGGCCGCAATCCGCAGCATGGCGGTGACTTGGTGTTTTTCCAACCGCACAGTGCGCCCGGTGTGTATGCCCGCGCCTTTCTGGAAGGCCGATTGAGCGATCAAGACTTGGCGCATTACCGCCAAGAACTCACCGCGCCAAGTGCCGGCGCCAAGGGCCTGTCCAGCTATCCGCACCCTTGGTTGATGCCCGATTTTTGGCAGTTCCCCACCGGCTCGATGGGCTTGGGGCCGATCAGCTCGATCTACCACGCACGCTTCATGCGCTACCTGACACACCGCCAGCTGCAAGACTGCAATGGCCGCAAGGTGTGGGGCGTGTTTGGCGATGGCGAGATGGACGAGCCTGAGAGCATGAGCGCCCTCACCTTGGCCTCACGCGAAAAGTTGGACAACCTGGTGTGGGTGGTGAATTGCAATTTGCAGCGCTTGGACGGACCCGTGCGCGGCAACGGCCGCATCATCGACGAGTTGGAAAAACTCTTTCGCGGTGCTGGCTGGAACGTCATCAAACTGGTCTGGGGCAGCGACTGGGATGGTTTGTTCGCCCGTGACCACAGTCAAGCTTTGCTGCGTGTGTTTGCCAACACAGTAGACGGCCAAATGCAAACTTTTGCGGCCAAAGACGGCCGCTTCAACCGCGACAGCTTCTTTGGTCAGAACCCCGAGTTGGCGCAGCTGGCACAAGGAATGACCGACGAGCAAATTGACCGCCTCAAGCGCGGCGGGCACGACCTGGTGAAGATCCATGCGGCCTATGCCGCAGCCGCACGACACAGCGGTCAACCGACGGTGATCTTGGCGCACACCAAAAAGGGCTATGGGATGGGTCAAGCCGGTCAGGGCAAGATGACGACACACAGCCAAAAAAAGCTGGATGAAACCGCCTTGATCGCATTCAGGAACCGCTTCAACCTGCCCCTCTCAGACGAACAAGCCACCAGCTTGGCGTTTTTCAAGCCGGCCGAAAACAGCCCTGAAATGCAGTATCTGCATGGCCGCAGAGCAGCCTTGGGAGGTTATGTGCCGCAGCGACAAACCCAAGCCGATGTGCTGCCGGTGCCGGCCTTGAACAGCTACGCCAGCTTTGCGCTGCAAGCCGAGCACAAAGAAATGTCCACCACCATGGCTTTTGTACGGATGCTGGGTCAGTTGCTGAAAGACCCGGTGCTGGGTCCCCGCATTGTGCCCATCGTGGCGGACGAAGCACGCACCTTTGGCATGGCCAATTTGTTCAAACAAGTGGGCATTTATTCCAGCGTGGGGCAAAAGTACGAGCCCGAAGACATTGGCTCGGTGCTGAGCTACCGCGAAGCGATGGATGGCCAAATTTTGGAAGAAGGCATCAGCGAAGCCGGTGCCATTGCCAGCTGGACGGCGGCAGCCACCAGCTACAGCGTGCACGGTTTGGCCATGCTGCCCTTCTATATTTACTACTCGATGTTTGGCTTTCAGCGAGTGGGCGATGCCATTTGGGCCGCGGCCGATCAACGCGCACGCGGCTTTTTGCTGGGCGCCACCTCGGGGCGCACCACCTTGGGCGGCGAAGGCTTGCAACACCAAGATGGTTCCAGCCATTTGGTGGCGGCCACCATCCCCAATTGCAAAGCCTACGACCCAGCGTTTGCCGGCGAAATGGCCGTCATCATCGACCACGGCATGCGCGAGATGGTGACCGAGCAGCGCGATGTTTTTTATTACGTCACCTTGATGAACGAAAACTATGCACAGCCTAACCTGCCCGCTGATGTCGAGAACGACATCCTGAAAGGTTGCTACCACTTCCAAGGCCCAGTCGAGCACTTGCCTGCTCATGCGCCACGCGTGAGTTTGATGGGCTCGGGCGCCATCTTGCTGGAGGTCTTGAAAGCCGCCGACCTGTTGGCCGAGCAAGGCATCGCCAGCGATGTGTTCAGCGTCACCAGTTGGAGCGAATTGGCTCGGGATGGGCAACAGCAAGAACGCGAGGCCATGGCCGGTCGCCAGTCGGAGGTGGCCTTTGTGCAACAACAGTTGATGCACAGCCAGGGCCCGATCGTGGCCGCCACCGACTATGTGCGGGCGGTGCCCGAAAGTGTGCGGGCTTTTGTGCCTGAAGGTCGTCGTTACATCACTTTGGGCACCGATGGGTTTGGGCGCAGCGACACGCGTGCGGCCTTGCGCCATTTCTTTGAAGTGGATGCTGCCAGCGTGGTGAATGCAGCGCTTTATGCCTTGGGGTTGCCGCGCCAACCATAGACCTTGAGCGTCTTGCCTTGCCTGTCCTGGCAGGCCACACCTGGGTAGGTGTTTTCAGGTGTGGGTTTGTTCAAACTGGTGCATGTAGTTCACCAGGGTTTGCACACTGGCCAAGGGCATCGCGTTGTAGATGGAGGCCCGCATGCCGCCTGCCGAGCGGTGACCGCGCAACTGCACCATGCCCTTGGCTTGTGCACCTTCTAAAAACGCCGCATTCAAGCCGTCATCGCGCAAGAAAAAAGTCACATTCATGCGCGAGCGATCCTGGCGAGCCACGCGGTTGCTGAACAGCTGGCTGTGGTCAATGAAGTCATACAGCAATGCGGCTTTTCGCTGGTTGTGTTCGAGCATGGCAGTGAGCCCACCTTCACGCTTCACATGCTGCAACACCAAGCCCATGATGTAGATGGCATAGGTGGGCGGCGTGTTGTACATCGAGCCTTGCTCGGCCTGCAGTTGGTAATTGAAGGCTGAGGGCGTGATGGGCAAAGCCGAACCAAGCAGATCGTTGCGCACGATCACCACGGTGACCCCCGAGGGGCCCATGTTTTTCTGCGCTCCGGCGTAAATCACACCGAATTTCGACACCTCCAAGGGGGCAGACAAAATGTTGGACGACATGTCGGCGACCAAGGGCACCGCGCCGGTGTCGGGCGTCCAGTGGCATTCCACGCCGCCAATGGTTTCGTTGCTGCAGTAATGCACATAGGCGGCTTGCGGTGACAGCCGCCATTGGTCTTGTTCAGGCATGGACCAAAAACCACTGCCTTCGCTGCTGGCAGCCAAATTCACTTGGCCATATTTAGCGGCTTCTTTCATTGATTTTTGCGACCAAACACCGTTCACCACATAGTCGGCTTGGCCCGTGCGTCCGATCATGTTCAGGGGCAGGATGGCGTTTTCAGCCATCGCGCCACCCTGCAAAAACAACACGGTGTAGTTGTCAGGCACCCCCATCAACTCACGCAACAAACTTTGGGTTTGCGCCAAGATATCCATGAACTCGGGCCCACGATGGCTCATCTCCATCACTGACATGCCGCTGCCGCGCCAATCCAGCATGTCGGCAGCGGCTTGTTGCAGCACGCTCTCAGGCAAGGTGGCAGGGCCAGAACTGAAATTGATCACACGCAACATGAAAAAATCACTTTAGAAAAAGGGTTAAATGACGAAAATCAAAGAATATCAATGAGTTGTGCTCGATAATGAAAGTAGCAATCCATGCTTGGTTTTGGGGGTTTGAAGAATGAATGCTTGTAGACACATTGTGCTGTTGTGCTTGCTGTCCCTGTTGGGGGCTTGCGCCAGTCGTTCTTCGCAAGCGATCGGCCAATTAGATGATAAGAGTCCAGACTTCAGCACCGGTGCTTGTCAAAATGCAAGGCACAACGCGTGGGTGCATGATGAATTGAAAACCCACAAACTATGGGCGGCACCGGCCTTGGTTTTGTTAACCGGCCCGGTCGCTGTCGCACCCCTGTTTTTCGCCAATATCGGCATCAACACGGCTGATCACTTGAAGGCGGCAGACATAACCACCCAATGTGGCGGCACAGCACCCACGCAAGATGCAGTCATGGGCGGCATCGCTTTGGACACCGCCTTGGGCATAGCAATTGGTGCAGCTGTTCCAGGCGCTTCCCTGTCTGCCACAGGACGTTAAGCACCCTGGCGCTTGTTCATTTCAAGGCAATGCCTTCGTGGGTGGCAACTCGCTCCAAGGCCTCCTCGAACATCGCCCGAGCCGACCCCGACACCGCGGACAGGTAAGCATGCAAACGGGCATCCTCGGCTGAGTTGTTCAAACAGTCGTTGCTGTACTGCTCAAAACTGTTGAGTTGTCGAATCAAGTCCGCCACATGCTTGGGGCATTCACACAGCACCTTGCTGTCGATGTTGCTGATTTTTTGCAAGACCAGATCATCGTACTTGCGTGGCGCAATTTTGTGTCCGCCAGGGCCAGGCTGACCGGGTTCGACCACCAACACCGACTGGATGATGTCGCACAAATCCATGTCAGAAACCGGCTCACGTCGGGCGATGATGCCCGCAGATTTCAGGTGCTGCAGCACATGGTCTGTGGCAAAGTGGTAGACCAACACCAGCTTGTTGACCCGCAAGCGATCTCGCAATTTCAACAACTCATCTTTGGCTTGTGCCTGCACCGCACCCATTTGCACCAGCACCACGTCCACAGTACCTGAAGAAGAACTGCGCAGGGCTTGCGTCAAGTCGGGCTCAACCTGTGTCACTTTCAATGTGGTTTGACCGAAGCACAAGGTGAATTTCTGCGTTTCTATGCGACTGGCCAAGGTGTAGCCCACCACCGCCAAATGAACCACTGCAGGTAGCCTGGGGCCAGCGAGTTGCTGGGTGTGGGCTTGCCGTGACTCGTTCAACATTTTTTGCAATTGCGGCACATCCATGGTGCTGAGCATGCTGATGGCGTGCCCCTCTTGCGTCAGGCTTTTGAGCAGCGTGACCTTCAACACGTCCCATTCGCTGTAGAGCCGGTGACCACCCAAGGACTTGGGCGGAGACACCACTTGATACCGGCGTTCCCAGACCCGCAAGGTGGCCTCGGGAATGCCCACCAGTTTGGCGACGGCGCCAATGCGATAAACACCAGCAGTTTGATCGGTCGTAGTCATGTTGCCCCTCTAATTTGTATAAGTTTTGAATAGTTATTTTGGTGAAATATACATTAATTTTGAGTTTTATATTGAATTATCACTCAACAAGCCTATATTCGACGAAAGAGAAGAAGAAACGAATAGGTTTTGAACAAAGGAATCAAGCATGTTCTCAAATTTAACCCACAACGCATTGAACGCTTTGATGTTGGTGGCCCAACACCAGTCTTCAGGTCCGGTCACCACTGAATTCATCAGCCGACATTTGGGTCTGTCTATTTCTTATTTGGAATCGCTGATGTCCTCTTTGAAAAAAAAGGAATTCGTGATTTCTTACCGAGGCCCAGGCGGCGGCTATTGCACCATGGGACGCACAGATGAACTCAAAGTGCTGGATGTGATCAACGCCTTCGAGCCCTCGCCCGTCCCCCAAACCGATGCGTCCTTGGGCGAGCTTGACAAAGATCTGATGACCCATTTGGTGACAGACTTCATTGCTCAGCAACTGCAAGATGTCAGCTTGGAACAAGTCTTGTCCCAGCTACCAGAACACAGCCGTTTTCAGTCCCTTGGCTCGCCCATGGTCAAGCAAGAAACCAAACCCCGCTTCAAACCCCTGAAGATCCATAAATTACCGTCAGGCCCCAACTCGGTTTTCAACTTGGCGCAATCGATGGCGATGTGAATTCACGAGGCGGTTTCCTGCACACGCTGCAGCAGCTGTGATTTCAACTTGGCAAAGTCCAGTCTGCTTGTGTGGCTTGAAAACTGACAAACATAAATATTCAAATGGGCGGCTTGTTCAATTTTGATTCTGCAGCCAAAAAAGTTTTCATAAAACCGCACCATCAAGATCTCATCAATCGCATTTCTTTCAATGTCGTGCAGCAAGGCATGGCTCAATTCGGGGGGCAGACTGAATGCTGCAGGTTTGGCTGCAACCACGGTGTTGGAAGCTGCCGTCGCGAGCGGCTTTGCGGATGTTTCAGCAGGCGTTGCTGAATCTGTCGGCGGCAACAGCTCCAGCAATTCTGCCCAAGGAATGCTGTTCTTTTGTTCACCCGCATACAAGGTGTCGACGTTGAAGATCGCGTAATTGGGGCAAAAGCGCAATGCCGCTGTCAAGATCAGATACAAGCCCAGCCAAAAAGCCTCGGGCAGTTCGAACAACCAAGCCACCAAAACAAGTACAGCGCCCAATAAAGAGCGCAACAAGCGGTCATGGCTGCCAATGTTGTTTCTCAGTCGGTGAGACAACCACGAAACTTGTTTCACTTGCGACATTGTTGACTCCTTGTTTGCACCAAATGTGTGCTTAAAAACTTGATGTTGGTGCGTTTTGTCTGCCGCCTTGCGCGCTTGCACCAACAAAGTGATTGAAAGCCTTGCACACCCAGCACGGCATAAACCGTGCTTAGTATGCATCAGCAAGATGCTGCATAAACAGGATGTCCATGGCCGCTCCAATATTCAATGAAATGTGTGACGACAGCGGTCTTCCTCGGGCGCATTACGAGGCCTTCGATGCTTGGCTCAAGTCCTGCCCCGATGAAATGGTGCACCAGAAACAAACCGAAGCCGATTTGATTTCAAGGCGAACTGGCATCACGTTTTCACTCAATGGCGACGAAGACGGCACCGAGCGACTGATTCCTTCTGACTTGATTCCGCGCATCATTGATGCTCAAGAGTGGGCTCAACTTGAAACTGGCTTGGTGCAACGTGTCAAAGCCATCAACTTGTTTTTGCACGATGTGTATCACCAACAAAACATCTTGAAGGCGGGCTTGATTCCGTCCGATCAAGTGTTGGCCAATGCGCAATTCCTGCCCATGATGTCGGGTTTAGACCTACCTCACCAAACCTATGCGCACATTGCCGGCGTGGACATCGTGCGGCACTCGGACGGTGGGTTTTATGTGCTGGAAGACAACCTGCGTGTGCCCTCAGGTGTGTCCTACATGCTGAGCAACCGCATTCTGATGATGCGCTTGTTTCCCGACTTGTTTCGCCGCTATGCGGTGCGCCCTGTTGAACACTACCCCGCCCTGCTCTTGCAAACCCTGCGGTCTTCGAGTTGGGTGGAACAACCCACCGTGGTGCTGCACACCCCGGGGCGCTTCAACAGCGCCTACTTTGAACACGCGTTTTTAGCCAAGCAAATGGGCATCGAGTTGGTGGAAGGCTCCGACATGTTTGTGCGCGATGGTCACGTCTTCATGCAAACCACCGAGGGGCCGCAGCAAGTGGATGTGATTTACCGCCGGGTGGATGACAACTACATGGACCCCTTGAGTTTTCAGCCCGATTCTTTCATTGGCGTGCCCGGCTTGGCCTCGGTGTATCGGCAAGGCCATGTGGTGATTGCCAACGCCTTGGGCACGGGTGTCGCCGATGACAAATCCATTTACCCCTATGTGCCGGAGATGGTGCGCTTTTATTTGGGTGAAGAACCCATTTTGAAAAACGTGCAGACCTGGCAATGCCGCAAGCCCGACGAGTTGTCGCATGTCTTAGCCCACTTGCCCGAGCTGGTCGTCAAAGAAGTGCATGGTGCAGGTGGCTACGGCATGTTGGTCGGTCCCACGGCCAGCAAAGCCGAGATTGCTGAATTCGCCTTGCGTTTGAAAGCCAACCCGGACAACTACATTGCCCAGCCCACACTCAGTTTGTCGGCCTGCCCCATCTTTGTCGAAAAAGGCATCGCGCCTCGCCACATTGATTTGCGCCCCTTTGTCTTGATGAGCAAGGACACCCGCATCGTGCCTGGAGGCCTCACACGGGTGGCCTTGCGTGAAGGCTCGTTGGTGGTGAATTCATCGCAAGGCGGCGGTACCAAAGACACCTGGGTATTGGAAGCGACGGAGGTGCTCTGATGTTGTCACGTGTGGCTGCTCAACTTTACTGGTTGTCCCGTTATTTGGAACGCGCAGAAAACATGGCGCGCATTTTGGAAGTGGGTCAATCTTTTGCACTGGTGTCCACCTCGGACATCAGCCGTGCCGACCCTGAGACCATCAAAGAGCCCTTGGTCATCACCGACACCTTGGCCGCCTTCGAAGCCACCGGCCGTGCATTGCGCTCCGACCAAGTGGCGCAGTTTTTGGCCTGGGACCCTGACCACCCTTCTTCCATTTTCAATTGCCTCCAGTCTTGCCGAGAAAACGCGCGGTCTGTGCGCGGCGCCTTGACGGTTGAAATGTGGGAATGCATCAACGACACCTGGCTCGAGTTGCTGTCACGCAAAAAGAAAAACAAAGGGTCAGAGCATCCCGTGGATTCGTCGTTTTTTGAATGGATCAAACAACGTTCGCATTTGTTTCGCGGTGTCACCTTTGCCACGATCCAGCGCGACCAGCCCTACAACTTCATACGACTGGGCACCTACCTCGAGCGTGCCGATAACACCGCCCGCATCTTGAGTGTGAAAACACGGGTGGAGCAAGCCGAAGGCAAAGACCTGGTGGACGACTATTACCGCTTGGGCGCGGTGCTGCGCTCGGTCAGTGCCTTGGAGGCCTACCGCGATACCTACCGTGACGCGATTGACGCCGACAGGGTGTCGGAGTTGCTCATCTTCAATGCCCGGGTACCGCGCTCTTTGCATTTTTGCTTGGACGAAACAGGCTACATCTTGAGCCAACTGCCGCAACAGACCGGTCGTGAGGCCCGCAAACGTTGCGCCAACCTTCTCACGCATTTGCGATTTGGCACCTTGGGCGAGGTTTATGCGCAAGGCTTGGAAACTTACCTTGAAGACTTTGTGCAAGAAAACATCAACTTGGCAGACGCGGTGCAAACCGACTACCTGGAGGTGCTGGCATGAGCATCCATGTGTTCCACGAAACCACCTACCGCTATGAACACGCCTTCAAACGCAGCATTCAAATGCTGCGCATGACGCCACCCCACACCGAACGCCAAACGGTGCAGAACTGGCAACTGCGTCTGCCCCACAAGGCCACGCCTTGGATGGATGCCTATGGCAACCTGTGCCACTGCTTGGTGTTGGAGCAACCCGCTCAAGAGATTGTGTTGTGCGCGCAGGGCTCGGTTGACTTGAAAGCGGGCCATGAAGGGGAACCTGAAGGGCCTGTTCCACCAGCCGTGTTTTTGCGCTCGACCCCATTGACCCAGATGGATGAAGCCATGAAGGGGTTCATCCAGCCTTTTCGCAACACCGTCAAGTCCAGGCCGTACATGGGCCTGCATGATGTGATGCTGGCGTTGTTGGACCGCATGCCCTATGAAAAAGGCGTGACCCGCGTTGGCGATACCGCTGCCGAGTCGTTCGCCGAAGGCAGAGGTGTTTGCCAAGACCACACCCACGTTTTTCTGACGTGTGTGCGCCACCTTGGTGTGCCAGCCCGCTACGTCAGCGGCTATTTGCATGCGGGTGAACAAGGTGATGTAGCCAGCCACGCTTGGGCCGAGGCTTGGGTGGGCTCCAGGTGGATTGGTTTTGATGTCAGCAACTCCAATGGTGCCGACCAAGGCCATATTCGCTTGGCCCATGGTTTGGATTACGAGGATGCCAGCCCGGTGCGTGGGGTGCGCACAGGTGGCGGCACGGAGACCATGAGCAGTTATGCGAAAGTAGAATTCAATCACCCTCATCAACAGTAAATCCCTATGACTTATTGCGTGGCCATGGTCCTCAACGAAGGCCTGGTGTTTGCCTCTGACTCGCGCACCAACGCGGGGGTGGACCATGTGTCCACGTTTTGCAAAATGACCGTGTTCGAAACACCAGGTGAAGGTGTCTTGGTCATGCTCAACAGTGGCAACCTGGCCACCACGCAGCAGGTCATCAGCAAGGTCAAGCAACATGCCCAAGACCATGACACCCCTTTGACAGCCATGGGCTCGGTGTTTCATGTGGCCGAATTGGTGGGGCGGCAGTTACGCAACACCATCGCCACCACCAAAAATGAAGCGCCCGATCAAAGCGACGTGGATTTTTCTGCGCTGTTTTTGGTCGGTGGACAGCTCAAAGGCGAAGCACCGCGCTTGTTCATGGTCTACCCGCAAGGCAATTTCATCGAGTCCACATCCGACACGCCTTTTTTTCAAATTGGTGAAAGCAAATACGGCAAGCCCATCTTGGACCGTGTGATTCAACCCGAGCTGAGCATGTCCAAGGCCATGAAATGCGCCTTGGTCTCGTTTGACTCAACCATCAAGAGTAATTTATCGGTCGGGTTGCCCATCGACTTGGCCATGATTGAACGCGACGCCTTGCGTGTGCTCAAACGCCATCGTGTGGATGCCGATGATGTGTACTTCCGCGATTTGCGCAGCAGTTGGAGCCAAGGTTTGCGTCAGGTGTTCAACCAACTGCCCGATCCCGACTGGTTGAAATAATCTCTCAAGCAGGCCGTGGGCTTGCGAACGTGCTTGTTAAGATCAAAGCACGACTACGGAACCACCCACGATGAAGCTGCTGCGATCTCTGCTGTTTGTCCCTGGCGACAGCGAAAAAAAAATGGCCAAAGGTGTCAGTACCCAGGCCGACGCGCTCATTCTTGATTTGGAAGATGCGGTGGCCATCGAGCGTTTGCCCATGGCTCGCGGCATGGTTTGCGAGTACTTGAAACACCACCCGCGTGGTGCCCAGCAAGTCTGGGTTCGCATCAACCCGCTGCAAACTGAACACGCTTTGCAAGATTTGATGGCGGTCATGCCGGGGCGACCCGACGGCATCGTGTTGCCCAAGCCCTTGAACGCGCATGATGTGGTGAAGCTTGACCATTTCTTGAGCGCCTTAGAAACGAGAGAAGCCTTGGTGTTGGGTTCGACCCAGATCATGCCTGTGGCCACTGAGGTGGCCGGTGCCTTGTTTGAGCTCAACAGCTATGCCGGTTGCAGTGCACGGCTGGCGGGCCTGACCTGGGGGGCCGAAGACTTGGCCACCGCGGTGGGGGCCTCCACCAACAAAGACGAGCACGGTGCGTTTGATTTCACCTACCAACTGGCGCGCTCCATGTGCTTGCTGGCCGCGTCTCATGCCCAAGTGCAAGCCATTGACACACTCACGGTGGATTTTCGCGACCAAGCGGGATTGCAAAAGGATGTGCTGCGCGCACGTCAAGCCGGTTTCACGGGCAAGCTCGCTATCCACCCCGATCAGGTCTTGCCCATCCATGCCGGCTTTGCACCTGATGCGCATGAAATCGCCCACGCCCAGCGCATCGTTGATGCTTTCGCAAACGCCAACGGCGCCGGTGCGGCGCAACTCGACGGCAAGATGGTGGACAAACCTCACCTCACGCAAGCATTGCGCTTGCTTCAACTGGCACAAAGGGATTGATCATGGCGGGCTTGTACTTTGAAGAATTTTTTGTCGGCCAAGTGTTTCAACACGCCATCAGGCGCACAGTGTCCGAGATGGACAACGTGCTGTTTTCTGCACTCACCCACAACCCCGCCGCACTTCATTTGGACGAAGACTATTGTCAAAACCACTCTGAATTTGGCCAGCGGATTGTCAACAGCGTGTTCACCTTGGGCCTGATCGTCGGCGTGTCCGTGGGAGACACCACCTTGGGCACCACCGTGGCCAATTTGGGCTGGGACGAAGTGCGTTTTCCCAAGCCTTTGTTCCACGGCGACACGGTTCATGTGGAAACCGAGGTGCTTGAATTGCGTGACAGCCAGAAAAGACCCCACAACGGCATAGTGACATTTCAGCACCGTGGCTACAACCAGCACGGTGATTTGGTAGCCATTTGTAAACGTACTGCACTCATGCATCGAAAACCAAACCATTCAAAAATGACCGAAATGCAGGGTTAACCCTTTGGTCATGTCATAGACTAGGGCAATCCCTAGTCCTGAACAGCGCTGAATCTTTCGCGAAGCTTGCTAACATTCTCTCAGGCTATGTCGCCTTCTTATCCCCAAGGAAACTCAGTGAGCATCACAAAAATCTCCGCCGTCACACTGGCAGTCTCTGCACTGTTCACCACTGCAGCAGTTGCAGATGCCAACTTGTCCACGCTGCAACGCATGGGCAACACATCCACCAACATGAACATTCCTACCGTTGCTCAAGAAGGTAAGAATGCTGACGCCTTGCGCGCCAACTTGAAGAAAATCAAGTTGCCCGATGGCTTCAAAATCGAGTTGTACGCTGTGGTGCCTGATGCACGTTACATGGCAGTTGCTCCTTCCACCAACATGTTGTTTGTCGGCACCCGCAAAACAACCGTTTGGGCTGTGACCGATCGCAACGGCGACAACACCGCTGACGAAGTCAAGCCTTTCGCCCCCGCCATCAAATTTGCAAACCCCAACGGAGTTTGCTTCACCAAAGATGGTTTCTTGGTGGTTGCTGAATCCAACCGCATGTTGCACTTCCCTGCTGCTGAATACTTCTACGAAGGTCCAGACGTTGCCGTGGGCGTGATCGTGCCAGAAGGCAAGATGATCCCCGTGGAAGAGCAATCTTTCAACCACACTGGTCGCGTTTGTAAAGTCGACAAAGACGGCAAAATCTACGTGACATTGGGCCAGCCCTACAACGTGCAACCCAAAGAAAAAGTCGCTTTGTATGACGAAGTTGGCATCGGTGGCGTGATCCGCTACAACGGTTTGGATGGCACTGGTCGCATGGTTTACTCCAAAGGCATGCGCAATCCTGCTGGTCTGACCATCGGACCAAAGGGTGACATCTGGACAACCGACAACCAAGTTGACGGTTTGGGTGATGACATTCCTCCCGGCGAATTGAACAAGCTGACCAAGGCAGGCGAACACTTCGGTTTCCCCTTCTACAACGGCAAATTCAAAGTGGCTGGTTCTGCTGCAGCACCTGACTTGAAGGACATGAAAGAGCCAGCCGGCATGATCACGCCTCAAATCGAGTTCCCTGCTCACCAAGCTCAATTGGGCGTGGCGCACTACACAGGCAAAATGTTCCCTGCCAAGTACCAAGGCGGCCTGTTCGTGGCTTCCCATGGTTCATGGAACCGCACAGAGCCTAGCGGCTACCTGTTGAACTTCGTGCCTATCAAGGCCGACGGCAATGCAGGTCCATCCGAAGTGTTTGCCGACGGCTTCCTTGACAAAGCCACCAAGCGCGCCATTGGCCGCCCAGTGGACGTTGCCAACCTGCCTGACGGCTCTATCCTGGTGTCTGACGACTACGCTGGCGCGATCTACCGCATCAGCTACAGCCAGTAATCCAGTTTGATCCACAGGCTTCTGGCCTGTGATCAAATACCAAGCGGGGCCTCCTAGGAGGCCCCGTTTTTTTACGAGGAATTCATGAAAAACATTTTTATCAGCTTGGGCTTGTCCCTTTTGTTTTTGAATGTCTACGCCCAAGATGTGAAAGCAGGTCGCGACAAAGCCGATGCTGCTTGTGCCTTGTGCCACGGTGTCAATGGCATTGCCACCATGCCCAGCGCACCCAACTTGGCAGGACAACCACCGATTTATGTGAGCGAGCAATTGAAGCATTACCGCAATGGCAAACGCCAACATGAGGTGATGGGGGTGATTGCCAAACCCTTGACCGACGCGGACATCGCCAATCTGGCGGCTTGGTACAGCAGCATCAAGTTCACTGTTGAAGCCCCTTGACATGCGCAGATTGAGCTTGCTTGGCGCATCGCTTTTGCTAGTCATGAGCACAGCAGCGCTTGCGCAAAAAAGCGTGCGGTTTCTAACAGCAGCTGAACTGCACGCCAGCTTGCTGTCTGCGGATGAAACCACGCGTTTCAGCGGACGCAACTACATCATGGGTGTGGTGGACACCTTGATGTTGACCAAGGACGCGCCTATTTGCCTCGGCGATTCAACAGAAATCAATCTCTTGGTTGACACCGTGCAACAACAACTGATTCAGCGACCAGACTTGTTGCGCTTCAACGCCGCCAGTGTGGTGCGCGAAGTGATGGTGGCCAACTTTCCTTGCGTTTAATCAGGTTTTGCTGGAAGCGGCAAAAGCACTGAGGGTTGTTCAACCGCAGGTTCAAGCACCACAGACGTTGGTTGAACGCCTTTCATGCATGCGTCAAACACGCTGCGTCTGGCCCAATAGTTCAGGTCTTCCACCATCAATTGATTGCAGAAAAACGGCTGTGGCGGCAAGCCTGGTTTGGGGAACATGGGGCTGAACGGACCAATGCCATAGGGACACTGCATCATCATGAAAGTTTGTCGACTGTCATAGATGGGTGGAGCCTGTTGGTAGGCCAAGGCATTGCAGGCGTTCATTTGTTCAAAAGACGCGCAACCGCCCAACAACAAGCTCAGAAGCAGCGCAGGTGTTGTCGGTTTGAGTTTCATGGTGGCGCTCATTATGCGCAATCCCCGCCCCTGTGTTTCAGTCATCCCGCAATTTCATGGGTTAGGATTTGCCATGACCTACGACAGCACCCGTCCTTATCCACGCGACCTGGTTGGCTATGGCCAACATGCACCGCAGGCCCAATGGCCGGGACAAGCGCGAATTGCATTGCAATTTGTCCTGAACTACGAAGAAGGCGGTGAAAACGCCACCTTGCACGGTGATGCCGGTTCTGAACAATTTTTGTCAGAAATGTTCAGCCCCCCCAGCTTCTCCGATCGCCACTTGAGCATGGAAAGCATTTACGAATACGGTTCGCGGGTGGGTGTTTGGCGCATCTTGCGCGAGTTTGAAAAACGCGGACTGCCGCTCACCGTGTTCGGAGTCAGCATGGCACTAGAGCGTCACCCCGACCTCACGCAAGCCTTTGTAGAACTCGGCCACGAAATCGCTTGCCACGGCTGGCGTTGGATCAACTACCAACAAATCGATGAAGCCACCGAACGCCACCACATGGCCAAAGGCTTGGAGATCATTCAACGCCTCACGGGCAGTCTGCCTGCAGGCTGGTACACCGGTCGCGACAGCCCCAACACACGTCGTTTGCTGCTGGACCATGGTGGATTGGAGTACGACAGCGACTATTACGGTGACGACCTGCCGTTTTGGATGCAGGTGCAAAAAACGAATGCTGAGGTGGTGCCGCATTTGGTGGTGCCCTACACCTTGGATGTGAACGACATGCGTTTTGCATTGCCGCAAGGCTATGCTCAGGCCGATGATTTCTTCACCTATTTGCGCGACAGTTTTGATGTGCTGTATGCCGAAGGTGAAGACGCCCCCAAGATGATGAGCGTGGGCATGCACTGCCGACTGTTGGGTCGCCCGGGGCGCATCAAAGCACTGCAACAATTTTTAGACCATGTGGAAAAACACGATCGGGTGTGGGTTTGCAAGCGTGTGGATATTGCACGCCACTGGAAAAAAGTGCACCCCTATAACCAATCTATCTGAGCTTTTCAACTTTCTTCCCCAACACAACATGACCCCCTACCAAGCTTTGGACCAATGGATCGATCAGCACTTTGACGAGCAAGTGCGGTTTTTGCAAGAGCTGATTCGCGTCCCGACCGACTCGCCCCCCGGCAACAACACGCCGCATGCCTTGCGTACCGCTGAATTGCTCAAAGGGTTTGATATGCAGGCTGAAGCCTTTGAAATTCCCGCAGCGCAAGTGCGGGCGCATGGCCTGGAATCCATCACCAACTTGATCGTGCGACGACGCTATGGTGAAGGCCGGGTGGTGGCACTGAATGCCCATGGCGATGTGGTGCCGCCCGGTGAAGGCTGGACCCACGACCCCTATGGTGGCGAAATTGAGGACGGCAAAATTTACGGCCGCGCTGCTGCCGTCAGCAAATGTGATTTCTCCACCTTCACCTTTGCGGTTCGGGCCTTGGAAGCCGTGGCCAAGCCCAGCCAAGGCAGTGTCGAGTTGCATTTCACCTATGACGAAGAATTCGGCGGCGAATTGGGCCCTGGTTGGTTGCTCTCGCACGGCCACACCAAACCCGATTTGATGATGGCGGCTGGCTTCAGCTACCAAGTGGTCACGGCCCACAATGGTTGTTTGCAAATGGAAGTCACGGTGCACGGCAAGATGGCCCACGCCGCCATTCCCGACAGTGGCATCGATGCCTTGCAAGGCGCAGTGGCCTTGTTGAACGCGTTGTACGCGCAAAACGCCAAGTACAAAAACATCACTTCGCAAGTGGAAGGCATTTCACATCCCTACTTGAATGTCGGCATGATCGAGGGCGGCACCAACACCAATGTCATCCCCGGCAAAGTGGTGTTTAAACTGGACCGCCGCATGATCCCCGAAGAAAACCCCGAAGCAGTGGAAGCCGATATTCGGCAGGTGTTGGCGCAAGCCGTGACCGACTACAACCAAGCACGTGACGCGCAGCACGCCATTTCCATCGACATCCACCGCATGCTGATGGCCCATGCCATGAAGCCCTTGGCAGGCAATCAACCCCTGGTGAGTGCGCTGCAAAAACATGGCGCTGAAGTGTTTGGTGAACCCATCCCTGCCGTGGGCACACCGCTCTACACCGATGTGCGTTTGTATGTGGAGCGCGGTATCCCCGGTGTGATTTATGGTGCAGGCCCACGCACCGTGTTGGAGTCGCATGCCAAGCGAGCAGACGAGCGCTTGGACTTGGAAGATCTGCGCAGAGCGACCAAGGTGGTGGCCCGCTCACTCAGTGATCTGTTGCGCTAAGCTGCCATCGCCATTCAGCCGCCCGCCATGAAACCAGGGTTGGGCAAGACACCTTCCAGCACCGGCACATTGGCTTTGCGTGCAGACACTTTGCCGCCTGTGGCAGCCAGCCATTGCTCGGCCACTTCCCAAATGGGTTTGAGGTTTTGTTTGGAAGCCTCTTCCGACACTGGCGCCCAGCCGGCCACCTTGTAGGTTTTCTCGGGGTCGATGGGTTTATCGTTCAGCACCATGTTGTGGATGCGCTGTCCCATGCTCGCCATGGGGCGGCAGGTGTATTTCAAGCCGCCCACACGCACCATGTCACCGCCCTGTTGGTAATAAGGATCGGGGTTGAACAAATTGTCCGCCACATCCTCCAAGATGGTTTTGATCATGCTGCCTTTGATAGGCGTGACTGTGGCATAGGAATAAGTGGTCGCCGTCATGTCCATCAACCACTCTTTGGTGATGGCTTGGCCGGGTAGCAAACTGGTTCCCCAACGGAAACCGGGGGAGAAGGCAATTTCAGCACTTTGCACATCCAGCATCGCGTCCAATAGCAACTGGTCACCCGTGCCATTGAAGTTGCCACGTCTGTACAGCGTGCCTTCGGTAATGGCCAAGGTTTTTTGTAGTTCAGCCAAATAAGGGGCTCGAATGCTGGTGATGAGTGATTGCATCTGCGTATCAGCGGGCAATAAATTTGCAAACACGGGCATGAGTTTGTAGCGGAAGTCGGTCACCTGTTTGTTTTTCACTTCCAGGTCCAACACACCCAAGAACTTGGCATTGGAACCAGCATTGGTCACCAAGGTTTGGCCCGACTTATTCGCCACCACTTTAGCCACAGGCATGCCGTCATGCGTGTGGCCACCCAAGATGGCGTCCAAACCGCTGACACGTGAGGCCAACTTTAAATCTACGTCCATGCCGTTGTGCGACAGCAGTACCACTACTTGAGCACCTTTGGCACGCGCTTCCAAAATGGTTTTTTGTAGGTTCTCTTCTTGGATGCCAAATTCCCAATCGGCCACCATATACCGTGGGTTGGCAATGGGCGTGTAGGGAAACGCTTGGCCGATGATGGCGCAAGGCACGCCGTTCATCTCGTGCATCACGTAAGGTTTGAAGACTTGGTCGCCAAAGTCTTTGGTCTTGATGTTTTGCGCCACGAACGACATCTTGTCGCCCAGTTTTTTCTCGACCAATTCGGTCACTCGGTCCTGTCCGTAAGTGAATTCGAAATGTCCGGTCATGACATCGACACCCAGTAAACGGCAGGCGTCCACCATGTCTTGGCCCTTGGTCCACAGCGCCGTGGCCGAACCTTGCCAAGTGTCGCCACCATCAAGCAACAATGCCCCCGGGCGTGAAGCCTTCATGCGCTTGACCAAGGTGGCCAAATGCGCGAAGCCGCCGACCTTGCCGTAGCGTTTGGCGGCGGTTTCAAAGTTCAAAGCACTCAGGGCATGCGCCTGGGCCGAATCGGGTTTGACACCCGTGGCTTTAAGCAACTCGGCACCCACCAAGTGCGGCAATTGGCCGTTCATGCTGCCCAGCCCCAGGTTCATGCTGGGTTCGCGAAAGTGCACCGGCAGCAACTGCGCATGGCAGTCCGTCATGTGCAAAAAAGACACCTGGCCAAAACGCGGCATCTCATACAGCCCTTCGGCGTCAGCAGCTGTTTTTTGTGCGTAACTGCCCATGGGCAGCCCAGCCATCACCCCCGCGCCCAGCACCTGCATGAATTCACGTTTGCTCAAGTTCATGGACGGTCCTGCTTATTGGTTGATGGGGGATTTCGGGTCGAGCAGCAACGCCATGAGGTGCTGCAACTGGGCTTCAGTCAGGATGCCGTTGTGGCCAAAACGGGGCATGTTCGAGCAGGCGTTGTAGCCCCTGGCATTCCACAACTTGGCCCAGGTGTACTCGACGATGGGCTTGGCGGTGGCGCTGTTGACATCGGTGATGCCGCGCAGCTTGCCGTAGTTGTACAAACTGGGGCCCAGGGTGCCGTGTGAAATTTCTGTGTCGCTGATCTTGTGACAGTTGTAGCAATTGCCGCCATTGACCGAACCTTCTTTGTCCGACCAGGTTTTGCCACGTCCATCTTGGGCAATCGCC
>JBIIPF010000114.1:0-5688 GCA_044342755.1 Limnohabitans sp.
GGGCTCGGCAACCGACAGCGGTTTCACTGGCACGCTTGCAACGGCATCAGACTCGGCAACGCCCTCAGCCAACGATCCCATCGCCTTCACATACTCACGCAAAGCCAAACCAGTGTGTGAACTGGCATGCTTCATCACGACTTCAGGCGGGCCTTCAGCGACCAGCAAGCCCCCGCCCTCACCACCCTCGGGTCCCAGATCGATCAGCCAATCGGAAGCGCGGATCACATCCAAGTTGTGCTCGATCACGATCAAGGAATGTCCGGCATCGAGCAAACGGCGCAAGGCCCGCATCAACTTAGCGATGTCGTCAAAGTGCAACCCGGTGGTGGGCTCGTCAAACAAAAACAGCATGCCTTTGCGGGCCAGGGTTTGTTTGCTGGACGACGCAGACTTGGCCGCCTCGGCCAAATAACCGGCCAATTTCAAACGCTGGGCTTCGCCACCACTGAGCGTTGGAACGGGTTGGCCCAAGCGCACATATTCCAAACCGACATCGACGATGGGTTGCAAGGCGCGGATCACATCCCGGTCGTTGGCAAACAATTGGGCAGCTTCGCTGACCGTGAGTTGCAACACATCGGCCACATTCAAAAAACGCCCCCCGCGTTCGATCTTCACTTCCAAAATTTCAGGGCGATAGCGTTGGCCATCGCAGTCGGGGCAGCGCAAATACACATCGCTCAGGAATTGCATTTCCACATGCTCGAAACCGGACCCGCCGCAGGTGGGGCAGCGCCCATCGCCACCATTGAAACTGAATTTGGACGCGGTGTAACTGCGTTGGCGCGACATGACCGTGTTGGCAAAAATCTCACGCACCGCATCCCAAGCACCTACGTAGCTCACCGGGTTGGAACGTGCGGTTTTGCCAATGGGGGACTGATCGACAAACACCACATCACTCAAATGATCAGCACCCAATAAACGGTCGTGGACACCGGGCGTTTCTGTGCTTTTTCCAAAGTGACGCAGCAAAGCAGGTGCCAAGATGTCTTGAATCACGGTGGATTTGCCCGAACCACTAACCCCTGTGATGGTCACCCAACGCTGCAAAGGAAACTCGATGTTCAGGTGCTGCAAATTGTGTTCGCGCGCGCCTTCCAAAATCAGGCGCGGCGTGGCGTCACTCACCAAGCGTTTGAGGCCCACACCGACTTGTTTGCGCGCGCCCAAATAAGCGCCGGTCAAGGTGTCGGCCTGTTTCAAACCTTCAGGTGTACCGTCAAACACCACTTGTCCACCGCGCTCGCCGGGGCCTGGGCCCATGTCCACAATCCGATCGGCGGCCAACATGACCGCTGGGTCGTGCTCGACCACCACCAAGGTGTTGCCTGCATCGCGCAACCTGAGCATGGCTTGGGTGATGCGGTGCATGTCACGCGGGTGCAAACCAATACTGGGCTCGTCCAACACGAACAAGGTGTTGACTAAGGAGGTGCCCAGTGCGGTCGTGAGGTTGATGCGCTGCACTTCGCCGCCACTGAGGGTTCGGCTTTGTCGGTCCAGGCTGAGGTACCCAATGCCGACATCGCACAGGTATTTCAAACGGGTGCGGATTTCTTCCAACAGCAAGTGCAGGGCTTGCTGTTCTGCTTGCACGCTGGCCGACAAAGAGGCGTCAGTGGCCATGTGGTCGAAAAATCCACGCAAACGTTCAATCGACAACAGCATCAAATCGTGCAAACACAAACCGGGCAAGGCTTCCAATTGGCTGCGTGTCCAAGCCGTGCCTTGCGGCAGAAAGCGTTTGTCGGCAGGCATGGCCGCCAAGGCACCGGCATGGCTGCCGATGCGCCACAACAAACTTTCGGTTTGCAAGCGCGCCCCGTTGCATTCACCGCAAGTGGTGTAACTGCGGTACTTGGACAACAACACCCGGATGTGCATCTTGTAGGACTTGGTTTCCAGATATTCAAAGAAACGTTTGACGCCGTACCACTGCTGGTTCCATTTGCCATTCCAGTTGGGCGAGCCTTTGATGACCCACTCACGCTGCTCGGCGGTGAGCTTGTACCAAGGTGTGTCGCGTGGAATGCCAGCGGTTTCGGCGTGGCGCATCAGGTCGTCTTGGCATTCTTGCCACGCTGGTGTTTGCATGGGCTTGATGGCGCCCATGCGCAAGGTGAGTTTGTCGTTGGGAATCACCAAGCCATAGTCGACTCCAATGACACGACCAAAACCCTTGCACACCGGACACGCACCGGCGGGCGAGTTGAACGAGAACATGGAAGGTGTGGGGTCGCTGTAGCGCAGATCGCTGTCCGGGCAATGCAGTCCGGTGGAGTAGCCAAAGGCCTCGCCCAGGTCCTCGGCGGGGGCATCGGCTTGCATGCGAAACGCCGTCATGCGGCCGTTGCCGCGTTGCAAGGCCAATTCAATGGCCTCCATGGCGCGCGATGGCTCAACAGTTTGCAATCGGAAACGATCGGCCACCACGTCCACCACCTCCCCTTGGCGGTGCACCCGGGTGAAGCCGCTGGCACTCAACCAAGCTTGCAATTCTTCAGCTGTGGTGTTGTCGGGCAATTTCACCGGGAAGGTGATGATCCAGCGCGGGTCGCCACTGCTCAGAGCCCACAGTTTCTTGAAAATGGAATCAGGGGTGTCGTGCTGCACCGCTTGCGCGGTTTGCTTGTCAAACAAATGGGCGGCGCGAGCGAACAACAATTTCAAATGGTCGTTCAACTCGGTCATGGTGCCCACGGTGGAGCGCGAACTGCGCACAGGGTTGGTTTGGTCGATGGCGATGGCAGGCGGCACGCCTTCCACCTTGTCGACGGCCGGACGGTCCATGCGGTCAAGGAACTGACGGGCATAGGCGCTGAACGTTTCCACATACCGTCGCTGACCTTCAGCGTACAAGGTGTCAAACACCAGGCTGGATTTACCAGAGCCACTGGGGCCGGTGAACACCGTCAACTCGTTGGTGCGGATGTCGATGTCGATGTTTTTGAGGTTGTGCTGTCGAGCACCTCGGATGCGGATCAGGCCTTGGGTCATGCCCGCATTATTCCCCGAGGTAAGCCGCCCTGACTTTGGGGTCGTGCAGAAGGGTTTTGGCGTCGCCTTGCATGCTGATTTCGCCCGATTCCATGACGTAAGCACGTTGCGCCATCTTCAAGGCGCGACTGGCGTTTTGTTCGACCAGCAAGACCGTGACACCCATGGCCGCCACCTGGGCAATCACCTCGAAAATTTTGTCCACCATGAGGGGCGACAAGCCCATGGACGGCTCGTCCAACAACAACAGCTTTGGGCGGCTCAGCAAGGCGCGGCCCATAGCCAGCATTTGCTGCTCGCCACCGGACAAAGTGCCTGACAACTGCCCGCTGCGCTCTTTCAAACGTGGAAACAGGGCAAACACCCGCTCGATATCGGCGTTGATACCTGCCTTGTCGTTGCGCAAATACGCACCCATGTGCAGGTTCTCCAAGATGCTCATGCGGGTGAACACGCCACGCCCCTCAGGCACCATGACCAAGCCTTGCTGGACCAAGTCCCACGGGCCTTGGCCATGCACGTCCCGACCCAAGTAGCTGATGCGACCACCGGCCGCCTGCAAAGAGCCGGTGATGGCTTTCATGGTGGTTGTTTTGCCCGCACCGTTGGACCCAATGAGGGACACCAACTCACCCTTGCGCACCTCAAAGCTCACACCCTTGACGGCTTGAATACCGCCATAAGCCACGCGCAAATCTTGCACTTGCAGCAACACATTGGCTTGACTCATGTCAGTGTTCTCCGGTGCCCAAATAGGCTTCGATGACTTTGGCGTCGCGTTGCACCTCGGCGGGCGAGCCCTGCGCGATTTGTTTGCCGTAATCCAACACGGTGACCGCATCGCACAAACCCATGACCAATTTCACATCATGCTCAATCAGCAAGATGGTGCGTCCGTCATGGCGAATCCGGTCAATCAACGCACGCAGTTGCACCTTTTCGGTGGCGTTCATGCCTGCCGCCGGCTCGTCCAGCGCAATCAACTTGGGATCGGTGGCCAAGGCCCGCGCAATTTCCAAACGACGTTGGTCGCCATAACTCAGGGTGCGCGCCTTGTAAGGCCCCAATGCACCAATGCCCACATAGTCCAACAGTTCTTGGGCACGCGCAGCAATGGCCTGCTCTTCTTGCTTGAAGGCCTTGGTGCGAAACACCGCCCCGAGCACACCCGACCGGGTTCGCACATGCCGCCCCACCATCACGTTTTCAAGTGCGGTCATGTCGGCAAACAAGCGGATGTTTTGAAAGGTGCGTGCAATTCCCGCTGCAGCCACTTCGTGGACCGCGCTGGGCTGATAGGACTGCCCCGCCAACTTGAAGCTGCCACTGTCGGGTGCGTACAAGCCCGTGATGACGTTGAAGAACGTGGTTTTCCCCGCGCCATTGGGGCCGATCAGGCCGTACACCTGCCCCGGTTGAATCGTCATGCCCACCTCACTCAAGGCTTGCAATCCACCGAAACGTTTGGAGATGCCTTGGACTTGCAACACCGGAGTGCTCATGCCTCCTCCTTGGTGGGCAAGGCCTTCCCATGATCAGGGCTTGGCCACAAACCACGCGGACGCCACAGCATGATCAGAATCATCGCCAAGGCGATCAACAACTGGCGCAAGATGCCTGCATCCAAACGCCCGTCCGTCATCTCTTGCAAAGGTCCGGCCACATGACGCAACACTTCGGGCAAAGCAGACAACAACACAGCACCCAAAATGACACCGGGTAAATGGCCCAAGCCACCCAAGACCACCATGGCCACGATCATCACCGACTCCATCAGGCTGAACGACTCGGGCGAAACAAAGCCTTGAAAGGAAGCAAACAACACCCCGGCCACACCACCAAAGGTGGCCCCCATGCCAAACGCCAACAGTTTCAAGTTGCGGGTGTTGATGCCCATGGCTTTGGCCGCAATCTCATCTTCACGAATCGCCATCCAAGCCCGTCCTACCCGAGAGGTTTGGAGCCGATAACAAATCAATATGCTGATCAACACCAGTGCCAAGAAAAGGTAGTAATACTGCGTGACACTGGGTAATTGAATGAAGCCCAGGTCTAGTTTTTTCGACAGCGGATGGCCAAACACAGTCAGCGGATCAATTTGGCCCAAGCCTTTGGGCCCGTTGGTGATATTCACCGGGTTGTCCAAGTTGTTCAAGAAGACTCGGATGATTTCACCAAAGCCCAGGGTGACAATGGCCAGGTAGTCGCCGCGCAACTTCAAGGTGGGCGCGCCCAACAACACCCCGAACAAACCCGCCAAGCCAGCGCCTATGGGCACCACGGCCCACAAGGGCAGGTGCAAGCC
Organism: Limnohabitans sp.; assembly: GCA_044342755.1. Classification (GTDB taxonomy): domain Bacteria; phylum Pseudomonadota; class Gammaproteobacteria; order Burkholderiales; family Burkholderiaceae_C; genus Limnohabitans. The sequence continues at coordinate 5,309 of JBIIPF010000114.1, forward strand.
GTTTGGGAACATGGCGGCAATCCAAGGGAAGGTGTCGGTCAGGTGCGGCGAGGCCAACAAGCCAAACATGTAGGCACCCACCGCAAAGAACGCCACAAAACCCAAATCGAGCAAGCCCGCATAGCCCACCACAATGTTCAAGCCCAGCGCCAACAAGACATACAGCAGCGCCATATCGGCAATGCGCACCCAAGCGTTGCCCAGAGGTTGCAACAGCAAGGGCAGCAACAGCAAAGCCACAGCCCACAAAAGGTAATGAAGAAGGCTTGTGGGCTTCATGGTCATGCCCGGTCTGCCACCCGTTCACCCAACAAGCCCGAAGGACGCAAGGTCAGTATCAGAATCAACACCACAAACGCAAAAATATCGGCATAGTGGCT
>JBIIPF010000115.1:0-5673 GCA_044342755.1 Limnohabitans sp.
CTCAGACCGGCCGCCATGGCCAACTCGGGGCATGCCCAAGCAGCAATCGCTAACCGTGAACTCGCCTATGCAGTAGCCCAACATAAGTCCATGTTCTTTCCAGAAAAAGATGCCAACAAAAACTCGATTGACTACAAGGCAGCCGTCAGCTCTGAAATTCAGATCGTCCCCGATGGCAGCGCTCTAGCACCCCTCGAGAAAGACTACATGGCCATGCTGGAAGATGGGCTGCTTTCAACCCATCAGCCAAGCTTTGCTGAGGTCATCACAAAGTGCTTGGAATTGCAAAGCACGATCAATAGATGAATCAAGTGCAAATCAGTGCAAGCCATGCCACTGAAATAAAAGCAGAAATTCCGAAGATTTCTGAGTTTGGGCTTGTTCAGATTAGACGCAAACACCATAAAACATATATAAATCATATAGTTAGATCACTTCCTGGGTTCAATATTTTGTTGTCAATGTTCAAAATTTGAGTTGAATCGACACTTGAGTTGAATCGACAGTGGCAACCAGGTTTTAATCCCTCGCCCTTGAAACCGGCGCTTTTACCCTTATCATTAGCAGTCACAGCTTGCGAGTGCTAACAGCTCCAGGCTTTGTGTCTTCCTCAGCACCTTTGTGCATTTTTTATTCAACGTTTCCATCAGGAGAACCCATGAAACTTCGTCCTTTGCACGATCGCGTGATCGTCAAACGCATCGAAAGCGAAACCAAAACTGCTTCCGGCATCGTCATCCCCGACAACGCCGCTGAAAAGCCCGATCAAGGTGAAATCCTGGCCGTCGGCCCCGGCAAAGCCAATGACAAGGGCGACGTCAAGCCTTTGGGCGTGAAAGTCGGCGACCGCGTGTTGTTCGGCAAGTACAGCGGCCAAACCGTCAAAGTGGATGGCGATGAACTGTTGGTCATGAAAGAAGAAGACCTGTTCGCAGTTGTCGAGAAATAAAGCGCCGGCGCTTGTGCGCCCGCTCTGCGAACCAGCCGGTTCGCTTGGTTCTCAGCAACTGTTTTCTATATTTAATTGAATTTTCTGGAGTCCTAACATGGCAGCAAAAGACGTAATCTTCGGCGGTGAAGCCCGCGCACGCATGGTTGAAGGCGTGAACATTTTGGCCAACGCGGTCAAAGTGACCCTCGGCCCCAAAGGCCGCAATGTGGTGTTGGAGCGTTCATTCGGCGCCCCCACCGTGACCAAGGACGGTGTGTCCGTGGCCAAAGAAATCGAACTCAAAGACAAACTGCAAAACATGGGTGCGCAGATGGTCAAGGAAGTTGCTTCCAAAACCTCTGACAACGCAGGCGACGGCACCACCACCGCCACCGTGTTGGCCCAAGCCATCGTGCACGAAGGCATGAAGTACGTGGCCGCCGGCATGAACCCGATGGACTTGAAGCGCGGCATCGACAAGGCTGTGACCGCCCTGATCGCTGAACTGCAAAAAGCTTCCAAAGCCACCACCACCAGCAAAGAAATCGCCCAAGTCGGCTCCATCTCTGCCAACAGCGACCACAGCATCGGCGAAATCATCGCCAACGCCATGGACAAAGTCGGCAAAGAAGGCGTCATCACTGTGGAAGACGGCAAGTCTTTGCAAAACGAACTCGACGTGGTTGAAGGCATGCAGTTTGACCGTGGCTACTTGTCACCCTACTTCATCAACAACCCGGACAAACAAGTGGCCCTGTTGGACAACCCCTTCGTGCTGCTGTTTGACAAAAAAATCAGCAACATCCGCGAACTGCTGCCCACCTTGGAAGCCGTGGCCAAAGCCGGTCGTCCTTTGCTGATCATTGCTGAAGAAGTTGACGGCGAAGCGCTGGCGACTTTGGTGGTCAATACCATCCGTGGCATTTTGAAAGTGGTTGCCGTCAAAGCTCCTGGCTTTGGTGACCGTCGCAAAGCCATGTTGGAAGACATCGCCATCCTGACCGGCGGCAAAGTGATTGCGGAAGAAGTGGGCCTGACCCTGGAAAAAGTCACATTGGCTGACCTGGGCTCTGCCAAGCGCATCGAAGTGGGCAAAGAAAACACCACCATCATTGATGGCGCTGGTGCTGCTGCCGACATCGAAGCCCGTGTCAAACAAGTGCGCATTCAAATCGAAGAAGCCACCTCCGACTACGACCGCGAGAAGTTGCAAGAGCGCGTGGCCAAGTTGGCCGGCGGTGTGGCCGTCATCAAAGTGGGCGCCGCCACTGAAGTGGAAATGAAAGAAAAGAAAGCCCGCGTGGAAGATGCATTGCACGCCACCCGCGCTGCGGTGGAAGAAGGCATCGTGGCCGGCGGCGGCGTGGCCCTGCTGCGCGCACGTCAAGCGGCTGGCACCATCAAAGGTGACAACCCCGACCAAGACGCTGGCATCAAGCTGGTGTTGAAAGCCATCGAAGCGCCTTTGCGCGAGATCGTTTACAACGCTGGTGGCGAGCCTTCTGTGGTGGTCAACGCCATCCTGGCTGGCAAAGGCAACTTCGGTTTCAATGCCGCCAACGACACCTATGGCGACATGATCGAAATGGGCATCTTGGACCCCACCAAAGTGACACGCACTGCATTGCAAAACGCAGCGTCAGTGGCCAGCTTGATGTTGACCACCGAAGCCATGATTGCTGAAGCACCTAAAGATGATTCACCCATGGGTGGCATGGGCGGTGGCGACATGGGTGGTATGGGCGGCATGGGCGGCATGGGCATGTAATTGCTCCTTGCCTGAGCGCACAGGGCAGCGTTGCAAACGCTTGCCGTGGCGATGCCACTGTCAGCGCGTCTGCGCCTTGCCCTGCACGCTCATGCGGCGTCGTTGTGAATGAATTGATTTAGAAATAAGAGCCTTCCATTTGCAATAGCAAACCTACAAACCCCCGCGAAGCGATTCGCGGGGTTTTTTTATTGGGAAAAGAATACTTTCTATGTGGTTAATTCGCTAAATTAAACAATATTATCGCTATTAAGTAGTATTTATAAATAATTTTAAGTATTATTTGAACACTTTTAAGTTAATTCGTGTTTCAAATGCGTCCCATCGTTCTCCACGAAGTCCGTCAGTTTCAAGTGCAGGAGCGCCCTGCGCCCGCCAGCGCTTGGGCGCAGCCCTCGGGTTTCAGACGCATGGGCGCAACACACGCCTACCTTGGCAACCAGCCCGAGGGGCCGCGCCGGGTCAAGCACCCGCCGCTGCGGTTTGACAAAGGCATGGCGGTGGACCAACTGGCTTGAACCGCCGAGCCAGAAAAACCGCCCACACCAGCCCAGCCTGCGGCCACTGACTGCCAGCGCCGCTGGTCTCAAGCCTGCATCAGCACTTCCAGCTTTTTCACATCGGCGCAAAACGCCCGAATGCCTTCGGCCAATTTGTCGCTGGCCATGGCGTCTTCGTTCAGCGCCAAACGGAATGACGCTTCATTGAATTGCACGGCAGGCAAGTCCATGGCGCGGGCGGTGTCTTCGTTCAACATCTGCGGCACTGGCGTTGAGGCAGTTTGCATTTGCGCCAACAAGTCGGGGCTGATGGTCAGCAGGTCGCAGCCTGCCAGCGCCACGATTTGACCGACATTGCGAAAACTCGCACCCATCACCTCGGTGGCGATGCCGTGCTTTTTAAAGTGGTTGTAAATGTGCGTGACGCTTTTCACGCCCGGGTCGTGGGCACCGGCGTTGGCCGCTTCGTCCCATTGCGGGCCAGCGGCTTTTTTATACCAGTCGTAAATGCGGCCCACAAAGGGTGAAATGAGCGTCACACCGGCATGGCCACAGGCCACGGCTTGGGCAAACGCGAACAACAGCGTGAGGTTGGTGTGGATGCCTTCTTTTTCCAGCACAGCTGCGGCTTGAATGCCCTCCCAGGTGGCGGCAATCTTGATGAGCACGCGCGCGGGGCCAATGCCTTGCGCTTTGTACAAGGCGATGATGCGGCGTGCACGCGCCACAGTGGCGTCCTTGTCAAAACTCAAACGCGCATCGACTTCGGTGGAGACGCGGCCAGGAATGTGTTGCAGGATGTTGCAACCAAAGCGCACCAGGAGGTGGTCCATTTGCTCGTCAAGTGGCGCGCTCGGGTGTTGTTGCAAAGTCTCTTGCAACAAAGCGCGGTACTCGGGCATGAGCACGGCTTTCAAAATCAATGAGGGGTTGGTGGTGGCGTCTTGCGGTTGGTATTGGCTGATTTGTTTGAAATCGCCGGTGTCGGCCACCACGGTGGTGCATTGTTTGAGTGCGTCGAGTTGGTTCATCAAGCCATTATCTCTTTGCCTGCGCGGCGGTTGACGCCCAAATCGACCACCGCAGCCAACGCCAAAGCGCATGGCTTTCAAGCTACAGTCTATGCATGACTTCAGTTCTTGTATTAGGTGGCTCTGGTTTTGTTGGTCGACATGTGTGCGAAGCGCTCAACCGTGCCGGCGTCAATGTCACGGTCCCCACTCGCCGCTTGCCAGCGCGTTCAGTGCAAATGCTGCCGATGGTGACGGTGGTGCAAGCCGATGTGCACGACCCCATGCAACTGGCCGCATTGGTGCGCGGTCATGACGCGGTGATCAACCTTGTCGCCATCTTGCATGGCAACCGTGCCGCCTTTGAACAAGTGCATGTGGTGTTGGCCCGCAGCTTGGCGCAGGCCTGCATTGACGAGGGCGTGAAGCGTTTGGTGCATGTGAGCGCCCTGGGAGCAGACTTGCACGGCCCCTCCTTGTACCAACGCAGCAAAGCGCAAGGCGAGGCCGCCTTGCAAACCGGCGTGGTGCATGGCTTGCAGCTCACAGTGCTGCGCCCCAGCGTCATCTTTGGCGAGGACGACGCCTTCATGAATTTGTTTGCCAAGCTGCAAGCCATCGCGCCAGTGGTGCCCTTGGCCGGCGCACACACCCGCTTTCAACCGGTGTGGGTGCAAGACGTGGCGCGGGCCATCGTGCAAAGTTTGAATCAACGCCACAGCATCGGTCAGGTGTATGAATTGGTTGGGCCACAGGTGTTCACACTGCAACAGCTGGTGGAACAAGCCGGGGCCTGGGCGGGCCATCGCCGGTGGGTGTTTGCTTTGCCGCAGCCTGTGGCCTATGTGCAAGCCTTGTTGATGGAAATGCTGCCAGGCGCACCCCTCATGAGCCGCGACAACCTGGCCTCGATGCAGTCCGACAACGTGGCCAGCGGTCAACTGCCCGGCCTTGCAGACTTGGGTGTGGCGCAGGCCACCTCGTTGGCGGCGGTGTTTCCCACACCATGAGCATGCAAACTTTTTTGGTGGGCGGTGCAGTGCGCGATGCCCTGCTGGGCATCAACGGCTCAGACCGCGATTGGGTGGTGGTGGGCAGCACGCCCGAAGAGATGGTGGCCAAGGGCTTCACGCCGGTGGGCAAAGACTTCCCCGTGTTCTTGCATCCCACAACCCGCGAGGAATACGCGCTGGCCCGCACCGAGCGCAAAACCGCACCCGGCTACAAAGGCTTTGTGGTGCATGCCGCGCCTGACGTGAGCTTGGAACAAGACTTGGCGCGGCGCGACCTGACCATCAACGCCATCGCGCGTGACGCCGACAAAAACCTGATCGACCCGTTCAACGGTCAGCAAGATTTGCAAGCGCAAGTGTTTCGACACGTCACCGACGCCTTCCGCGAAGACCCGGTGCGCATCTTGCGCGTGGCGCGATTGGCGGCCCGCTTTCCGCAGTTTCGTGTGGC
>JBIIPF010000116.1:0-5661 GCA_044342755.1 Limnohabitans sp.
AAGCGGCCAAGGTGCTTGGCATCAGCCGTGCCACGCTCTACCGCAAACTCTCTCGCAAGCCCAGTTGAGGCCGTGCTTCAGGCTTGAGCCTGAATTTCAACAGGCGTGAAACCAGCCTCCGTCATGGCGCCTTGGGTATTCGCACGGTCATGCTGACCGGTGACAACGCTGGCAGTGCCCACGCGGTAGCGACACTTTTGGGCATTCAAGAAGTCCATGCGCTGGTATTGCCGGGCGACAAAGCCGCGCTGGTGCAAGCCCTCAGAGGCGACGGCGCCGTGGTGGCGTTTGTGGGGGACGGCTTGAACGATGGCCCCGCTTTGGCCGCAGCCTCTTGCGGTTTTGCCATGGCAGGCGGTGCTGATGTGGCCACCGAAACCGCAGGCATCACCTTGATGCGCGGTGACCTGCGGTTGGTGGCTGATGCAATCGACGTGTCAAGGCGCACCTACAACAAAATTCGGCAAAACCTGGCTTGGGCCTTTGTCTACAACGTGCTGGGGATTCCGCTGGCGGCCTTGGGGTTGCTGAGCCCGATGGTGGCCGGTGCGGCCATGGCCTTCAGCAGTGTGAGCGTGGTGGGCAATGCCTTGTTGCTGCGGCGTTGGAAAGCGGCTTCAGACCCAGCGGCTTAGCGCCGGTTTTTTGGGGGGCATGACAGCGCAGCACCAGCCCTGTTTGCTGTGCTTTAACTGACCAATTTCAAGTTTTTGCTGTCGGGATCAGCGGCTTTCAACAGATCCGCAAAACGATGACGCACCGAGGCTTCTATGCCCGCTGCATCCAAACCCAGCGAGCTCATTATTTTGACTGGGTCGCCATGCTCGGTGAACACATCCGGCACACCCAAACGCAGCACGGGGATGTTGATGCCTGCATCCTGCAAAGCCTCCAACACCGCAGACCCTGCACCACCCATGAGGGCGCCTTCTTCAACCGTGACCAAGGCATCGTGGCTTTGCGCCAAAGACAGCAGCAGTTCGGTGTCCAAGGGTTTGGCCCAGCGCATGTTGGCCGCACTGGCGTTCAAAGGCAACGCGGCTTGCAAGGCGGGGTAGAGCATGGTGCCAAAAGCCAGTATGGCCACGCCCTTGCCTTGGCGGCGCAATTCGCCTTTGCCAAAAGGCAAGGTGTCCAAGCCAGCGCTGAGGGCGGTGCCCGCACCAGATCCGCGCGGATAGCGCACCGCCACCGTGTGGTCTTGGGCGTGGGCCGTGCTGAGCAGCATGCGGCACTCGTTTTCATCTGCTGGGCAGGCGATGCTGATGTTGGGCACGCAACGCAGGAAAGGAATGTCATACACACCTGCATGGGTGGGGCCGTCGGCGCCCACAATGCCGGCGCGATCAAGGGCCAGCACCATGGGCAGTTTTTGCAAGGCCACGTCATGGATCACTTGGTCGTAGGCACGTTGCAAAAACGTGGAGTAGATGGCCACCACCGGCTTCAAGCCTTCGCATGCCAATCCAGCCGCAAACGTGAGTGCGTGCTGCTCAGCGATGCCCACATCGTGGTAGCGGTCAGGGAAACGTCGGTGGAACTCGACCATGCCCGAACCCTCGCGCATGGCGGGTGTGATGGCGACCAGCTTGGGGTCTTGGGCGGCCATGTCGCACAGCCATTGACCAAAGACCTGGCTGAAGGTTTGTTTCGGTGCGGTGGTGGGGCTGATCAAGCCCACCTTGGGGTCGAATTTGCCCGGACCGTGGTAAGCAATCGGGTCGGCTTCGGCCAATTGGTAGCCCTGCCCTTTGCGAGTCACCACATGCAAAAACTGCGGACCTTGCAACTGCTTCAAATTTTCCAGCGTGGGAATGAGGGAGTCCAGGTCGTGGCCATCGATCGGGCCGATGTAGTTGAAACCGAATTTTTCAAACAAGGTGGCGGGCAGCACCAAGCCTTTGGCTTGGTGTTCCAAACGACGGGCCAACTCAAACAAGGGCGGTGCGTTTTTCAAAACTTGGCGGCCCACCTCTTTGGCGGCCGAGTAAAAACGCCCGCTCATCAGTTGCGCCAAATAGCGGTTCAAAGCGCCCACAGGCGGGCTGATCGACATGTCGTTGTCGTTCAAGATGACCAGCAAATTGCAGTCGGCCACACCAGCATTGTTCATGGCTTCAAAGGCCATGCCTGCCGTCATGGCACCGTCTCCGATGATGGCCACGCAATGGCGTTGCTCGCCCTTTTGCTTGGCTGCCAAGGCCATGCCCAGGGCGGCAGAAATGCTGGTGGAGGAATGGGCCGTGCCAAAGGCGTCGTAGTCGCTTTCGTCGCGTTTGGGAAACCCAGCCAGGCCTCCCAGTTGGCGCAAGCTGTGCATGCGATCACGCCGCCCGGTGAGGATTTTGTGGGGGTAGGTTTGGTGGCCCACATCCCAAACCAAACGATCATGGGGTGTGTTGAACACATGGTGCAAGGCCACAGTGAGTTCGACCGTGCCCAAATTGGAGCTGAGATGACCACCGGTTTGCGCCACACTGGTGAGCAGGAAAGAGCGCAGCTCATCCGCCAAAAGAGGTAACTGAGCCGGCGACAGTCGCCGCACATCGGCGGGCGATTGAATGCTGTCGAGCAATGGTGTCATGGGGTGATCTCCTGCAAACCCTGCAACCATGCAGGGTAAGCTATTGTCATGAGGGTGAGCATAGATGTGTCAATTCAAGTTGACTATAAGGGGTTTACCCTTGTATTTTTAGATTGACGCATGAAAAAACCCCCGGGCAAAGCCACAGGGGTTTTGAACAAAACCGAAAAAAAGCGATCAGCCTTTTTTGGCGTAGGCACTGCACCAGCCAGCAGCAGTCACCTGCTTGCCTGCAAACAGGGGACAACCACCTGCCTTGTCGCCGGCTTTGCCTGAGTACAAAGCACAGTTGTCGCAACGCTGTTCAGGCTTGTGGTTGGCGTATTTTTTCTTATCGACTTTGCTGGTATCTGCCTTGTAACCCAGGGCTGCAGCTTGGGGGTCGTTTTCGGCAACCATGGCTTGGGCCATGGCTTGGCCGCCGGCCAACAAGGCGGTACCACCCAAGCTGAGTTGAATCACAAATTCGCGACGACTGGTCATAGATCTCTCCGTTAGATAAAAAAGCCCCGGTTGGGGTTCTGACCAAGGTATTTTGTCGCATCCCCTTGGTTGCCAGCACAACGTCAGGCAGATACCCTAGGTTGACGCTCAAGTAACAAGCCATGTGTTGATAACGCTTTAGTAATCAGCCTTGGCCGACTGGCGCAACGCCTCGCGAATCTGTGCCTGCGACCAAGCGGGTTTGTCGGGCGCAAACCGTTGCCGCATCCAGCCCACCAAGTCCAGCATTTGCGCCTCACTCAAGCTGTCCTTGAAGCCTGGCATGAAGCCCACGCGCTGGGAGGGTGGCTGTTGAATTCCGGACTGAATCACCTGCACCAGGTTGTCAGGGGTGCTGCTGTGCAAGTTGCCATTCAAGGCCAGCGGCTGGTTCACGCCCAAGAGTTGCGGCCCGCTGCCGTCATGGTGGCATGCGCCGCAACTGCCCTCAAATTGACGCTGGGCGGCTGAAGGCAGCGGTGCAGAGGCCGCAGCTTGTTGCACCACCTGCTGCGCTTGGGCGGTTTGCTGGCTGTTGTTCAAAGGGGCAGCGGTTTGCAGCGAGGCTAAATACACCGCCATGGCTTGCAAATCGGCATCGGGCACGGCTTGCAAATTGCGCACCACGTGGGCCATGGGGCCGCTGGCCACGCCATGGAAATCGGTGTAGCCGTGGCGCAAATAGTGGAAGAAATCTTCAGCTCGCCAGGGCACGGGAGACGGGTTCAGCGAGGTCAATGCCGGTGCCTGCCAGCCATCCAACACCGCGCCTTGCAAATAGGCACTGCTTTTTTGCTCGGCACCCAAGGCATTGCGTGGCGTGTGGCAGGCCCCGCAGTGGGCCGCGCCATTCACCAAGTACTCGCCTCGGTTCCACTGCGCGGTTTGCGTCGGGTCGTATTGGTAGGCGCTGGGTTGATGGAACAAACCATTCCACAGCAGCATGAGCGAGCGCATGCCAAAGGGAAAGCCCATGTCAGCTTTGGGCGTGGCTTGCGACACCGCCGGGCGTTGCATCAACCAGGCGTAGAGCGCGGTCATGTCGTCATCGCTGATGCTGGCAAACGCGGTGTAGGGAAAGGCAGGGTACAAAGCGTGGCCATCGCGCGAAACACCTTGGCGCATGGCCCGCTCAAATGCTGGGTAGCTCCAGGCCCCCAAACCGGTGTCCGCATCGGGCGTCAGGTTGCTGCTGTAAACCGTGCCAAATCCTGTGTTGAACGCCTTGCCGCCGGCAAAGGGCTCGCCTTGGTCGCTGGTGTGGCAGGTGACGCAGTTGCCCAAGGCGGCCACTTGAGCACCGCGCGCCAGCACCGCTTGGCTGACCGGGGCCAAAGGACTCGTCATGCGGGGCAAGCTGCTGCGCCAGCCCACGGTGGCGGCGGTGAAGGCGGCCAAGGCCAACAAGGCGCCACCCACTTTGGGCCAGGTCCAGCCCTTGGCCCAGCCTGGTTGCAAGGAAGGTGTGGGGTCGGTGTTGCGGCTGGCTTGGGGAGTGGGCTGCACGGGTGCGGCCAAGGGGTTCAAGGCGGCACGCACCACTTCTGGCGTGAACGGTGGTTGCCTGAAACGGATGCCGGTGGCGTCAAAAATCGCATTGGCAATCGCTGCTGTGCCGGGCACCGAGGAAGATTCACCTGCGCCCAAGGGGTCTTCCAGGGCGCGCGGTATTTGCACCACTTCGATGACGGGCACCTGCGGGAATTGCAAGATGGGGTAACTGCCCCACTCTGCACTCGTCACACGCCCATTGGTGGCATCGGTTTGCACTTGTTCCAGCAAGGCGCGGCTGGTGGTTTGCAACACGTTGCCATGGATTTGCTGCTCCACCCCTTTGGGATTGACCACCATGCCCGCGTCATGCCCCACCACGACCCGCTGCACCTGCACCTCGCCGGTGGTTTTGTGGACCCGCACATCGGCCACCCAAGCCGCCCAAGCGGCACCAAACCCCGGCCACTTGCTGTGGATGTAGCGGGCATAGGCCACGCCCTGCCCCACCAACCAATCACCGTCGGGGGGGCGTTGTTGCGGCTGGGTGTGCGCTTGCCAACCGGCTTTGTCAGCGGTGGCCTGCACCATGGCTTTGGCGCGTTCATCGGCCAAATGCGCCAAGCGGTATTGCAGAGGATCCTCGCCCGCCGCTGTGGCCAGCTCGTCGATGAAACTTTCATGGGCGAATGAATTGGGCAGAGCCGACACCCCGCGCAACCACGAGGCGCGCAAGATGGGCGGCATGTCGTTCACGGTGACGCGCAAGTCGGCGTAGTTGTAGGGTGGCCGTGCGGTGCGGTCGCCCATTTCAAAAGCTTGGGCGATGGGCTCGACGGTGCGTGTCAGCAACAGCGCCAAGGTGGTTGCGCCGTTCGAGGGGTAACTGGTTTGGAAATCGTAGCCACTGGGTTGGCCCGCGCGGCCCAAACCGCCGCGCACTTGCATGAGTTGGGCCGCGCCTTTGGGTTCCCACAGGTGTTCTTGTTCGCGGGTGAGTTGCACCCGCACCGGTGCACCCACGGCTTTGGACAAGAGCGCCGCATCGGCGGCCACATCGTCCGCGCCATTGCGGCCATAGCAACCAGCGGCCTCCATGCGGA
>JBIIPF010000004.1:0-21473 GCA_044342755.1 Limnohabitans sp.
GGTGCTTTTGCCCACACCAGGCACACCGCTCAAGCCAATCCGAAATGAGTTCCCCGTGTGTGGCAACAAACTGGTGAGCAGTTCATCCGCTTGCAAGCGGTGGTCGGGTCGGGTGGATTCGAGCAGGGTGATGGCTTTGGCCATGGCACGCCGCTGGTCCATCCCAACACCTTGCAAGATGCTGTTGATCAATGTCGAGGTGTCACCCATGCGCTGCAATCGCTTCAGGGCTTTTGGCCCATGGCGGCTTGAATATGCTGCAACACATCGTTGGCGCTGACAGGAATGGGTGTACCGGGGCCATAAATGCCTTTGACACCGGTTTGGTAAAGAAAGTCGTAGTCTTGCCGTGGAATGACGCCACCCACAAACACGATGATGCCATCACCACCTTGCTTTTTCAGTTCGTTGATGATGGCCGGCACCAAGGTTTTGTGACCCGCTGCCAAGGTGGACACCCCAACAGCATGCACATCGTTTTCAATGGCTTGGCGGGCACATTCTTCAGGCGTTTGAAACAGCGGCCCCATGTCCACATCAAAGCCCAGGTCGGCAAACGCCGTGGCAACCACTTTGGCACCCCGGTCGTGGCCGTCTTGACCCAATTTGGAAATCATGACGCGTGGACGGCGGCCATGGGATTGGGCAAATGCCGCAATGTCTGATTTCAATTGATCCCAATAAGCCATGGTGTCTCCTTCGTGGCCTTGGTCATAGGCCGCGGCATAGACGCCGCTCACCTTTTGGGTGTCCGCACGATGGCGACCAAAGACCTTTTCCAGCGCGTCGCTCACCTCGCCTACCGTGGCCCGCAAGCGCACAGCATCAATCGACAAAGCCAGCAAATTGCCAGTGTTGTTTTGAGCAGCCGTGGTGAGCGCTTCCAGCGCTTTTTGGACGGCTGCATTGTCACGCTTGGCCTTGATGGATTGCAAGCGAGCAATTTGCGCGTCCCGCACTTTCACGTTGTCGATGTCACGCACTTCCACGGCGTCTTGCGTGGCCAATTTGTATTTGTTGACACCCACAATGACATCTTGGCCAGAGTCGATGCGGGCTTGCTTGTCAGCCGCTGCAGCTTCAATTTTCAGCTTGGCCCAACCCGACCCCACGGCTTTGGTCATGCCACCCATGGCCTGCACTTCTTCAATGATCTTCCATGCCTCATCGGCCATGTCTTGGGTCAGCTTTTCCATCATGTAGCTGCCCGCCCAAGGGTCAATGACATTCGGGATATGCGTTTCTTCTTGGATGATGAGTTGTGTGTTGCGGGCAATGCGCGACGAAAACTCGGTGGGCAAGGCAATCGCCTCATCAAAGCTGTTGGTGTGCAAGCTTTGGGTGCCACCAAACACCGCGGCCATGGCTTCGATGGTGGTGCGCACGATGTTGTTGTAGGGGTCTTGCTCGGTGAGTGACCAGCCGGAAGTTTGGCAATGCGTTCGCAGCATCAGGCTCTTGGGGTTTTTGGCACCGACATCTTGCATGATGCGACACCAGAGCAATCGCGCAGCGCGCATCTTGGCAATTTCCAAATAGAAATTCATGCCAATGGCCCAGAAGAAGGACAGCCGGCCAGCAAATGCATCGACATCCATACCTGAGGCGATGGCAGTCTTGACATACGCTTGGCCATCGGCCAAGGTCAGGGCCAATTCCAAGGCTTGGTTGGCCCCAGCCTCTTGCATGTGGTAACCACTGATGCTGATGGAGTTGAACTTGGGCATGTGCTGCGCGGTGTAGGCGATGATGTCACCAATGATGCGCATGCTGGGCTCGGGTGGGTAGATGTAGGTGTTGCGCACCATGAACTCTTTCAGAATATCGTTCTGAATCGTTCCGCTCAATTGGTCTTGCGACACGCCTTGTTCTTCGGCAGCCACCACATAGCCGGCCAACACTGGCAACACGGCACCGTTCATCGTCATCGAGACGGAGACTTTGTCCAACGGAATCTGGTCAAACAAAATCTTCATGTCTTCCACGGAATCGATGGCCACACCGGCTTTGCCCACGTCTCCTGTCACGCGTGGATGGTCGGAGTCGTAGCCACGGTGGGTGGCCAAGTCGAAAGCAACCGACACGCCTTGTCCACCTGCTGCCAAGGCTTTTCGATAAAACGCGTTCGACTCTTCTGCCGTAGAGAAACCGGCGTACTGTCGAATCGTCCAGGGACGCACGGCATACATGGTGGCTTGCGGGCCGCGCAAATAAGGGGCAAAACCTGGCAACGTGTCCGTGTGCGCCAAGCCCTTCAGGTCTTGTGCGGTGTACAACGGCTTGACGGTGATGCCGTCGGGGGTGAGCCAATTCAAACGGTTGAGGTTGCCGTCCGGCGCAGATTTGGCGGCGGCCTTTTCCCAATCAGCGATGGCATAAGTTTGAAATGGATTTTTAGAAGCACTCATGGTCACTCAAGCTTTAACACAATCTGCAAAATAATGGGTCACACCCAAGCTGTCTTTTTCTTCCACCAAGCCATGGATGTCGGTTTCAAAGCCAGGGCATTTCAAATTGAATTCACGGGCGAATTTCAGATAGTCGATGATGGTTTTGTTGAAGACTTCACCAGGAATCAACAACGGGATGCCGGGTGGGTAAGGTGTCACCAAGCTGGTGGTGATGCGACCTTCCAAATCATCAATGGCCACGCGCTCGGTATTGCGATGCGCAATTTGCGCATAGGCATCACTGGGCTTCATGGCGGGCGTCAAATCACTCAGGTACATCTCGGTTGTCAATCGCGCAATGTCGTACTTGGCATAAAGCGTGTGAATGTGGTGACACAAGTCACGCAAGCCCATGCGTTCATAAATGGGCATTTTTTGACAAAACTCGGGCAAGATGCGCCACAACGGTTGGTTGCGGTCATAGTCGTCTTTGAACTGCTGCAAGGCGGTCAACAACGAGTTCCAGCGGCCCTTGGTGATGCCGATGGTGAACATGATGAAGAAACTGTAGAGGCCGGTTTTTTCCACAATCACGCCGTGCTCGGCCAAGAATTTGGTCACGATGCTCGCAGGTATGCCCACGGTGTCGAACTTGCCATCCAAATTCAAACCTGGTGTCACGATGGTGGCCTTGATCGGGTCCAGCATGTTGAAGTCGTCGGCCATGTCGCCAAAGCCGTGCCAATTGGGCGCACTGTTTTTTGTGCTGCGGCCTTTTTTCTCGGCCTTGATGATCCAATCTTCTGCTAGACCAACGCCGTCATCCACCAGCGTGTCTGGACCCCAGACCTTGAACCACCAGTCTTTGCCGTATTCCTCGTCCACCTTGCGCATGGCACGTCGAAAATCCAGGGCTTCGGCAATGCTTTCTTCCACCAAGGCCGTGCCACCCGGAGGTTCCATCATGGCGGCTGCCACATCGCAACTTGCAATGATGCTGTACTGAGGGCTGGTGCTGGTGTGCATCAGGTAGGCCTCGTTGAACAAATGCCGGTCGAGTTGATGACGTTGCGAGTCTTGCACCAACACGTGACTGGCCTGGCTGATACCGGCCAACAACTTGTGAATCGATTGGGTGGAATACACCATGGACTCCACCGGACGCACACGCTTTTTGCCCATGGCATGGTAGGTGCCATAAAACGGATGGAAGGCCGCATGGGGCAACCAAGCTTCATCAAAATGCAAGTTGGGGATGTAGCCATCCAGCATCTTTTTGATGGTCTCGGTGTTGTACAGAACGCCGTCATAGGTCGACTGGGTCAAGGTCATGACCTTGGGTTTGACAGTCTTGCTATCTACGTTTTTGAGCAATGGATTGGCCTTGATTTTCTTTTTGATGGCTTCCGGTTCAAATTCGCTTTTGGGGATAGGTCCAATGATGCCGAAATGGTTGCGCGTGGGCTTCATGAACACTGGTACGGCACCTGTCATGATGATGGCATGCAGCACGGATTTGTGGCAATTGCGGTCCACCACCACCACGTCCCCAGGGGCCACCGTGTGGTGCCAAACTATTTTGTTGGAGGTGCTCGTGCCATTGGTGACAAAAAAGCAATGATCTGCATTGAAAATACGCGCTGCATTGCGCTCACTCTGGCCAATTGCACCATCATGGTCGAGCAACTGTCCCAATTCTTCAACCGCATTGCACACGTCGGCACGCAGCATGTTTTCACCAAAAAACTGATGAAACATTTGCCCCACAGGACTCTTCAAAAACGCAACGCCACCCGAATGACCAGGGCAGTGCCAAGAGTAGGAACCATCTTCAGCGTAGTCAAGCAGCGCTTTGAAAAAAGGTGGTTGCAAACCTTCCAGATAACTTTTGGCTTCTCGAATGATGTGGCGCGCCACAAATTCGGGGGTGTCTTCAAACATGTGAATAAAGCCGTGCAACTCTCTGAGAATATCGTTCGGCAAATGCCGGGATGTTTTGGTTTCCCCGTACACATAAATTGGGACATCTGAATTTTTACGGCGCACTTCCTCGATGAAGCTGCGCAAATTGACCACGGCAGGGTCTAAATCGGGGCTTGGTGTGAATTCTTCATCGTCAATTGACAAGATGAACGCACTGGCGCGGGATTGTTGTTGGGCAAATTGACTCAGGTCACCATAGCTGGTCACACCCATCACTTCGTAACCTTCCCCTTCGATGGCTTGTGCGAGTGCACGAATGCCCAATCCAGAGGTGTTCTCTGATCGGAAATCTTCGTCAATGATGACGATGGGGAAACGAAATTTCATCAGCAGCTCCAGGCTTGATTCACACAGAAAGTGGCAAGCCTTCAAGTGTACCCGCCGAGGGCACTGCTACAATGAGCAGCTTAGGAGAGGTGGATGAGCGGTTTAAGTCGCACGCCTGGAAAGCGTGTGTGGGTTTATCCCCACCGCGGGTTCGAATCCCGCCCTCTCCGCCAAGCCATCTCCTCCTTCACAAACCCCTGCTCGCAGGGGTTTGTTGTTTCAATTACTTCTTATCGCCATCCGATTTAAAAACACCTGTCACAGTTTCAGACACGGAATCAAACGCAGATGTCAAAGTTGAGCAACCAGACAAGCTCAAAGCTGTTAAGACGACAAAAGTCATGGAAAGTGATCTGAATACTTGTGACATGGGAATCCTTGTGGCAGAGTTGAATGAATCGCATGCATCTTAGAACAAAGATGGTCGCAAACTGAGAACACTTTAGGATGTTTTTTAGTTGGCGTATTTAGCCATGAGTTCTCTTTGTGCGCTCAATGCACGTTGATTTTTCACAGGACCGACTCGCTCATAGACCCCTTGCTGATTCAAGTTCCAAGCATCGGCGGTGTCGTGTAAATATGCGACCAAGCATTCATCAATGATGCGCTGCCTGAGGTCCTTGTCCAATATCGGCCAAGCCAATTCAATTCGTCGCAGCATGTTGCGATTCATCCAGTCAGCACTAGACAAATACAAGCTTTCATTGTTCGACGTCCGAAAGTAGAAAACGCGGGTGTGCTCTAAAAAACGCCCAATGATGGAACGCACCCGAATACGGTCGGTAAAGTCAGGCTGCTGCGCTGGCAATATGCAAGCCCCGCGCACGATCAAATCAATTTCAACACCAGATTGCCCAGCGATGACCAGTGCATCAGCCAGGCGAACATCGGTCAAGGAATTCATTTTCAAGATGATTCGTCCTGGAACACCTTGGATCGCTGCTTTGGCGACCTGATCAATCTTCGAGAGAAGTTGATCTTGCAACTGGAAAGGGGCGACCCAAAGATGGTTCAGCTTGGACAATCGTGACTGGCTGGCCAACTGAGAAAAGACCTGCTCCATATCGGCGGTGAACTGCGGATTGGATGTCAAATAACTTAAATCCGTGTAAAGACGCGCGGTTCTGGCGTTGTAATTGCCTGTGGACAAATGTCCGTAGCGAATCAGTTTTTTCCCCTCGCGGCGTGTGATCAAAAGCATCTTGGCATGGGTTTTCAAACCTACAACGCCATAAACCACTTGGGCACCGACCGACTCCAAACGCTCAGCCCAATTGATGTTGGCCTCTTCATCAAATCGGGCTTTGATTTCCACCACCGCCGTCACCTCTTTGCCCAAACGAACTGCATCGCGCAACAGTTCCATCAATTCAGAGTCATTGCCGGTTCGGTAAATGGTTTGCTTGATGGCCAACACGCTTGGATCATGAACAGCTTCGCGCAAAAAATCCAAAACGCCAAGAAAGCTCTCAAAGGGTTGGTGTATCAAAACATCTTTTGTTCGCAACTGCTTGAAAATGGATACGCCCTCTTTCAGCTGGCGAGGGTAACAAGCAGTATGGGCCGGGAACAATAAACTGGGGCTCTCCATCAGATCAATCATTTGATTCAACCGCACCAAATTAACCGGGCCATTCACGCGGTAAAGCGCTTCTGATGGCAATTGAAACTGACCCAGTAAAAAATTGGCCAGATATTCGGAACAAACCGAGGCGACTTCCAAACGAACAGGTCTGCCAAATTGACGATGTTCAAGTCCTTGTCGCAGGGCAGTACGCAGATTTTTGACATCCTCTTCATCGACCAACAAGTCGGAGTCGCGGGTAACTCGAAATTGTGAAAATTCACCAACCAAACGATCAGGAAACAAATCGCTGACGTGAGAGCGAATGACACTTGACAAGGCCACAAATTGAACGCCTCGACCATCGGATAATTTATTGGGAAGGCGAATGATGCGGGGCAACGCCCTTGGCACTTTCACGATGGCAATTTCGTTTTGTCGACCAAATGCATCTTTACCCGCTAGTCGCACAATAAAGTTCAAGGATTTGTTGGCAACCACTGGGAAGGGATGAGACGGATCCAACACCACAGGTGTCAGCAATGGCTTGACCTCACGTTCAAAATACTGCCGGACCCAATGGTGCTGAGCAGGATTGCGGTCTTCATGGGTGATCAACTGAATACCTTGCTGGTTGAAGGATGGGATCAATTCTTCATTGAAAACCCGGTATTGTTCGTTGACCAATCGGTGCACCACTTCAGACACTTGTCTGTAACTGATTTCAGAATAGGGTGATTTCAGGCTCTTGCTGTCTTTTTCATAAAGATGAAGTGCCACACGCACTTCAAAGAACTCATCCAGATTGGAAGACACGATGCACAAATAACGCAATCTTTCCAGGAGAGGAACATCTGTTCGTTTGGCCCAGTCCAATACACGCGCATTGAATGCAAGAACACTTTCGTCCCTGTCAATGAAGGATGACATCCATTTCGAAGTTTTGGAATCAAGCAAGGACATCGGCTAATGCCTTTGCATGTGTTTCTGCGGTGGATAAGTCGATGGCTTCCACCATGATCCGAAGAACTGGCTCGGTACCACTGGGACGAATCAAGACGCGTCCATCACGCCCTAATTCATTCTCGGTGGCCTTGACGGCTGCTTGAAAATGTTGGTGTTCGCGCCAATTGAAATTCGGCGATAAACGCACATTCAACAGGCATTGAGGTAACAGCTGAATATCAGCCAACAAAGCCGCCAAAGTGGACTTGGCCCGCAAACAGGACTGCACCACCTGCAAAGCACTGATCAAGCCATCGCCCGTGGAATGCTTGTCCAACACCAGCAGATGACCTGAACCCTCCCCACCCAAAACCAGTTCATTCTCAACCAAAGTCTCAAGCACATATCGGTCCCCAACCTTGGCTCGGTGAAGCTTGATGCCTTGCTTGTTCAATGCCAACTCGACCCCTTGGTTGGTCATGAGGGTGCCCACGACAGCCGTGATTTTTTCGCCCGACCGAAGTCTGTCCATGGCCAGCAAGTAAAGCAATTCATCGCCATTGAACAATCGTCCACTGCCATCAACCATGATCAATCGATCAGCATCCCCATCCAGCGCCACGCCAAACTGAGCACCAGATTCAAGAACAGCACGCTGCAATGCCTGCGGATGAGTCGCGCCCACCTCTGAATTGATGTTGATCCCATCAGGAGAACACCCGATCGACACCACCTCTGCACCCAATTCAGCAAACAACTTGGGCGCGATCAAATAAGCAGCGCCATGGGCGGCATCCACCACAATTTTTTGTCCCTTGAGCGTCAATTCGGCATTGAATGAGCTTTTACAAAACTCAATATAGCGACCGGCAGCATCATCCAAACGCTTGGCTTTACCCAAAGATTTGGAATCCACCCAGACCGGTTCTTGTGCCAATTTGGCTTCAACAGCCAACTCCCAGGCATCGTCTAATTTGGTACCGGCTGCACTGAAAAATTTAATGCCATTATCGTCAAAGGGGTTGTGACTGGCACTGATGACAACACCCAAGTTGGCGCGAAGAGCACGGGTCAGGTAAGCAACCGCTGGCGTGGGCAATGGGCCCAGCAGAATCACATCCACACCCGCAGAATTAAAACCAGCTTCAAGTGCAGATTCGAGCATGTAGCCAGAAATACGGGTATCTTTGCCGATCAGAACTCGTGGACGTGGATCGTCTTGTTTGAGTTGATGACCGACGGCATTGGCCAAGCGAAGCATGAAATCTGGCGTGATGGGTGGCTGCCCCACTGTGCCGCGAATTCCATCGGTACCAAAGTATGTTCTTGTCATAAGCGCCATCTTCTTTAATAAGTTGATTTTATAGACGCTTGGCCGCAGACCAGACAGCCAAAGCAGATACGGTGGCGGCAACATCATGAACCCTGACGACCGCGGCCCCACGCTCTACCGCTAAAACGGCTGCCGCGACACTGGGCACCATGCGGTCGTGGACGCCCAAGCCCGTCACAGCCCCCAGGGAAGACTTGCGTGACCAACCCACCATCAAGGGAGCTGGCAAGTCATGAAATCGATCTTGCAGGGCCAGCAACTGGAAATTTTGCTCGACTGTTTTACCAAAGCCAATACCCGGATCGAACATGAGGCGCTGCTTGTCGATGCCAGCGGCATCTGTTCGCTGAAATTGCGCCCGGAAAAAGTCATGAACCAAATGAACTACATCGCCTTGCATGGGGCTGACTTGCATGGTCTGCGGCTCGCCATGCATGTGCATCAGGCAAATGCCGCATTTGTAGGCGGCTACCACGGACAAGGCATCAGCTTGTTGCAAGGCCCAGATGTCATTGATGATGTCCACACCCATGTCCAAAGCGCGTCGCATGGTGACGGGATGATAGGTGTCGACTGAAACCGGCGACTTCCAAGTCAGCAATTCACGAAGCACTGGTTCAAGTCTGACCCACTCTTGTTCAGCTGTCAAAGGGGTGGCGCCCGGTCTGGTGGACTCGGCTCCGAGGTCCAAAATATCGGCCCCGTCTTGCTTGAGTTGCTCGGCCTCTTGAATCGCCTGAGAAGCCAATTGAGGGGCTGGAAATGCGGAAAAAGAATCCGGCGTGATGTTCACAATGCCCATCACCAAAGGGCGGTGAAAGCTTAAATCAAATCGGGTGGTCTGCCAGAAATCAAAATGGGGCCGAAGCCCCAAGTTGAGTTTGAAACCAACATCCTTCATGCCGTGGTGGGCGATGGATTGGGTTGTACAGACGGTGAACCGCCACTGCCATCACCGGATGAAGGTGAGCGTGGAACCCAATCTTTGGGTGGCCGGGGTGGGCGACCGGCCATGATGTCATCGAGTTGATCACTGTCGATGGTTTCCCATTCCAACAAAGCATGGGCCATGGCGTGCATCTGCTCAGTGTGTTCTTCAATCAGACGGCGGGCCAAGTTGTATTGGCCATCGATGATGTTGCGCACTTCGTCGTCGACCTTCTTCATGGTCGATTCACTCATGTTGGTGGTTTTGGTGACCGATCTACCCAAGAACACTTCGCCTTCGTTTTCGGCATAGACCATAGGTCCCAGGGCTTCTGACATGCCATAGCGCATGACCATGTCGCGGGCGATTTGTGTGGCGCGTTCAAAGTCATTGGAAGCACCGGTGGTCATTTGGTTCATGAACACTTCTTCGGCGATACGGCCACCAAACAACATGCTGATTTGGTTCAACATGTAAACGCGGTCATAACTGTAGCGATCCGCCTCGGGCAAACTCATGGTGACACCGAGTGCCCGGCCGCGCGGAATGATGGTGACTTTGTGGACCGGGTCGCATTTGGGCAGCAACTTGCCAATCAAGGCGTGTCCAGACTCGTGGTAGGCCGTGTTGCGGCGCTCTTCCTCGGGCATCACCATGCTGCGCCGCTCAGGGCCCATCAAGATTTTGTCCTTGGCTTTTTCAAAGTCCACCATTTCAACCACGCGGGCATTGCGACGTGCGGCCATCAAGGCGGCTTCATTGGTTAGATTGGCCAAATCAGCACCACTCATGCCGGGGGTGCCACGTGCAATCACGCCAGGAGACACGTCTTGTCCCACAGGGATTTTGCGCATATGGACGTTCAGAATTTGCTCACGGCCCCGAATATCAGGCAAGGTCACATAGACCTGGCGGTCAAAACGACCGGGTCTCAACAAGGCGGCATCCAAGATGTCGGGTCGGTTGGTGGCAGCTACCACGATCACACCCAAGTTGGTTTCAAAACCATCCATCTCCACCAACATTTGGTTGAGGGTTTGTTCGCGTTCATCATTGCCACCGCCCAAACCTGCACCGCGCTGGCGACCGACCGCATCAATCTCGTCAATGAAGATGATGCAAGGCGCGTTTTTCTTGGCGTTTTCAAACATGTCGCGCACACGTGCGGCACCCACACCCACAAACATCTCCACAAAGTCTGAGCCAGAGATGCTGAAGAACGGCACCTTGGCTTCACCGGCAATGCCTTTGGCCAACAAAGTTTTGCCGGTTCCAGGAGGACCAACCAGCAACAAACCGCGGGGAATGCGTCCACCTAGTTTTTGAAATTTTTGCGGGTCTTTTAGGAAGTCGACAACCTCTTTGACTTCTTCTTTGGCTTCATCGCATCCGGCGACATCGGCGAAGGTGACTGTGTTGTTGTTTTCGTCCAGCATGCGGGCTTTGCTTTTGCCAAAGCTGAAGGCGCCGCCTTTGCCGCCACCTTGCATTTGCCGCATGAAATAAACCCACACGCCAATCAGCAGCAGCATGGGACCCCAACTGACCAACAAGGTCATGAGCAACGAGCCTTCTTCACGGGGCTTGACATCGAACTTGACGTTGTTGGCGATCAAGTCACCGACCAAGCCGCGGTCGAGGTAAGTGGCAGTGGTGCGCACTTTGCGGTCATCGGTGGTGGTGGCAACAATTTCAGTGCCACCTTGCCCCTCTTGAATGGTGGCGGATTTGATGCGCTTGCCACGAACCTCCTCTAAGAAATCGGAGTAAGCCAAGTAGCCATTGCCGATCTGACCACGCGTGTCAAATTGCTTGAACACAGTAAATAGCACTAAGGCAATCACCAACCAAACGGCCAATTTAGAAAACCAGGGGTTGTTCAATCTGAACTCCAGTCAAAGCAGGCTTGAGCGAGATGCTCAAGTGTTAAGTTGTGACCATTTTAGGCTTTTCAAGCCAGCAAACCCAAGCCTTGAATAAGAGTGGTTTTTGGGCAACCAGCCCAACCAAGACCTTTGAAAAGAAAGACAAACAAGAGTCACATAATGCATGCATTTCCTACTTTTTGAATACAAATAAACTAAATTCAAATCGGCTTCAAGCCCAAGCCCACCAAAAAATTTTCTGCTGATTTATCCCTGCTGGCTTTAGGTTTAAAGGGCTTGACCACTTTGAACGTGTCAAGCATCAACTTCACCACGTCGTTGTAAGCCCCGCCGTGAAACACCTTGACCACCAAAGCACCATCTTGATTCAAGTGATCTTGGCAAAAAGCAACTGCCAACTCGACCAAGTGTGCGATACGGGCCGCATCGGCTGAAGCAATGCCCGATAAATTGGGTGCCATGTCAGACACCACCACATCCACGGCTTTGCCATTCAAGTGAGCAACCAACTGGGCCAAGACGGCTTCATCGCGAAAGTCGCCTTGCACAAAGTGGACCCCATCAACGGGCTCCATGGGCAACAGGTCCAATGCAACCAAGGTGGCATCTACCGCGCCTGAAGCCGCTCCTGCAGGTGCCATGCGGCGGCGCAAATACTGACTCCACGCCCCTGGGGCGCTGCCCAAATCAACCACCACCATACCGGGTTTGAACAGCCCCAAACTCTCGTCAATCTCTTTCAACTTGTATGCCGCCCTGGCACGGTATCCCTCTCGCTGAGCCAACTTGACATACGGGTCATTGACATGGTCGTTCAACCATGACTTGTTGACTTTTTTGCTTTGCGTTTTGACTTTCAATTCATGACCCTCTGTCTCGGCTGATAATACCGACATGTCTGCTATCCAACTCACTCCCACCGAACGCAAAGCCCATCGCGCACTGGCCCATCATTTAGACCCCGTCGTGATGATTGGCAATGATGGCCTCACCGCTGCGGTGGTCAAAGAAACCGACTTGGCTTTGAACGCCCATGGCCTGATCAAAATTCGCGTGTTGGGGGACGACCGCCAGACCCGCGAAGTGATTTTCCAAGCCCTCGCTGATCAATTGAACGCGGCACCGATTCAGCACATCGGCAAGTTGTTGGTGCTGTGGCGTCCACAGCCGGAAAAAGCGAAAAAAATTGATGAAGACCGCAAACCAGGTCCGCGCGAATTCAAGGTTTTGAAATACAGCAGCCGTGGTGGCCAACGGCCCGAAATGAAGCGGGTGAAAGTTTTGGGCAACCAACGCTTGGCGGCCGGGGGTCAAATTAAACGAGCCAAACCCAAACAAAAATCTGTCAAGAAATCGGCGCAGGGTTGATCTTTCAGAGGTAAGACACCTTGAGGATTTCGTAGGTTTTCACGCCACCGGGCGCTTCCACACTGGCCACATCCCCCTCTTCTTTGCCAATCAAAGCGCGGGCAATCGGGCTGCTGATGTTGATCAGGCCCAGTTTCAAATCCGCCTCATCTTCCCCCACGATTTGGTATTTAAAGGCGTCACCTGAAGCTTCATCTTCAAGCTCGACGGTGGCGCCAAACACCACGCGACCACCCGCATCCAAGGTTGCAGGATCAATGATTTGGGACATCGACAATTTGCTCTCGATTTCTTGAATGCGACCTTCAATGAAGCCTTGGCGGTCTTTGGCCGCGTCGTATTCGGCGTTTTCGCTCAAGTCACCTTGTGCCCTGGCCTCTGCGATGGCATTGATCACCCAGGGGCGATCCACAGTTTTCAAAGTGTGCAGTTCTTGTTTTAATTTTTCTGCACCTTTTAGGGTGATGGGGATGGTCGCCATGTGTGTTGATCCTTGTAAACCTCAAGCCAACAGCTGCAGGTGCAACTCTTGAACCGAGTAAACATCGAGGTTGTCGAGGTATTTCATGCCTTCAACGGCAGCTTCGGCACCGGCGATGGTCGTGAATGTGGTGACACGTGCCATGAGTGAAGATGTGCGAATTTGGCGTGAATCGGCAATCGCATTGCGACGCTCTTCCACCGTGTTGATGACCAAGGCAATTTCATTGTTCTTGATCATGTCCACCACATGCGGGCGGCCTTCCGTCACTTTATTCACTGCAGTCACGGGTAAGCCAGCCTCTTTGATGGCTGCCGCAGTGCCTTTGGTCGCAATCAATTCGAATCCGCAAGAAATCAACCCACGTGCGACTTCAATAGCCCGAGGCTTGTCATTGTTTTTGACTGTCAAAAAGACTTTGCGAACTGCATCTGTGGGGCGGGGCAGCTTGGTGCCCGCACCCAATTGACTTTTGACAAAAGCTTCGCCGAAAGATTTGCCCACACCCATGACTTCACCGGTGGACTTCATCTCAGGGCCCAAGATGGTGTCAACGCCAGGAAACTTGACGAAGGGAAACACCGCTTCTTTGACACTGAAATAAGGCGGCAACACTTCTTTGGCAATGCCTTGTGAAGCCAAGCTTTGACCCACCATGCAACGTGCAGCCACTTTGGCCAGTTGAATGCCCGTGGCCTTGCTGACAAAAGGCACTGTGCGGCTGGCACGTGGATTGACTTCCAGCACGTAAATCACATCTTGGCCATTCAGGTTTTGAATGGCAAATTGAACGTTCATCAAGCCCACGACGTTCAAACCATGCGCCATGGCTGTGGTTTGGCGTTTGAGTTCAGCCACGGTGTCTGGGGACAAGGAATAAGGCGGCAAAGAACAAGCCGAGTCGCCACTGTGCACACCCGCTTGTTCAATGTGTTCCATGACGCCGCCAATGAAGACGTCTTTGCCATCGCAGATGGCGTCCACATCACACTCGATAGCGTCATTCAAAAAGCGGTCCAACAGCACCGGCGAATCGTGGCTGACCTTGACGGCTTCGCGCATATAGCGTTCCAAGTCGCGTTGCTCGTGCACGATTTCCATGGCACGACCACCGAGCACATAACTGGGTCGCACCACCAGTGGATAGCCCAATTCAGCAGCCTTGCTCAGGGCTTCGGCTTCGGTGCGTGCGGTGGCATTGGGCGGTTGACGCAGCCCCAATTGGTGCAGCAATTGTTGGAAGCGCTCGCGGTCTTCTGCGGCATCGATCATGTCGGGGCTGGTGCCGATGATAGGCACGCCAGCGGCTTCAAGCCCCAGGGCCAACTTCAAAGGGGTTTGTCCACCATATTGGACGATGACGCCCATGGGTTTTTCTTTGTCGACGATTTCCAGCACGTCTTCCAAGGTGAGCGGTTCGAAATACAAACGATCACTGGTGTCGTAGTCAGTGGACACCGTTTCAGGGTTGCAATTGACCATGATGGTTTCATAACCGTCTTCGCGCATGGCCAAGGCGGCGTGTACGCAACAGTAATCAAACTCGATGCCTTGGCCAATCCGGTTCGGACCGCCGCCAAGCACCATGATTTTTTTCTTGTTTGTGGGCGCGGCTTCGCACTCTTCTTCGTAGGTGGAGTACATGTAGGCTGTGTGCGTGGCGAATTCGGCAGCACAGGTGTCCACGCGCTTGAAAACCGGGCGCACATTCAGCGCGTGTCGAGTTTCACGAATGGCTTGTTCGGTGGTTTTGAGTTGTTTGGCCAAGCGTCGGTCGGAAAAACCTTTTTGCTTCAAGGTGAGCAACTCGGTGGCAGACAAATCTGACAAGCTGTGTTTTTCAAGCTCGAGTTCGATTTTCACGATCTCTTCGATTTGTACCAAGAACCAGGGGTCGATGCTGGTCAATGCATAGACTTCATCCACACTCATGCCAAGGGCGAATGCATCGCCCACATACCAAATGCGCTCAGGACCAGGCTCACCCAATTCTTTTTCCAAGACTTCGCGGTCTTGGGTTTTTTCATTCATGCCATCCACGCCCACTTCAAGGCCACGCAAAGCTTTTTGGAAGGACTCTTGGAAGGTTCGGCCAATCGCCATCACCTCGCCCACCGATTTCATTTGGGTGGTCAGGCGACTGTCAGCCGTTGGAAATTTTTCAAAAGCAAAGCGTGGGATTTTGGTGACCACGTAGTCGATGCTGGGCTCAAAACTTGCCGGTGTTGTGCCACCCGTGATGTCATTGCGCAGTTCATCCAAGGTAAAGCCCACCGCCAATTTGGCTGCCACTTTGGCAATTGGAAAACCGGTGGCTTTGGAGGCCAAAGCCGAAGAACGCGATACACGCGGGTTCATCTCGATGACCACCATGCGCCCGTCTTGGGGGTTGATGGAGAACTGCACGTTCGAGCCGCCGGTGTCCACGCCAATTTCACGCAACACCGCCAGGCTGGCATCTCGCAGAATTTGGTATTCCTTGTCCGTCAGGGTTTGGGCCGGGGCCACGGTGATCGAGTCACCGGTGTGCACGCCCATGGGGTCCAGGTTTTCAATCGAGCACACGATGATGCAGTTGTCCGCTTTGTCGCGCACGACCTCCATCTCGTACTCTTTCCAGCCCAACAACGATTCTTCAATCAGCAATTCATTGGTGGGCGAGGCTTCCAAGCCGCGCTTGCAAATGGCTTCGAACTCTTCAGAGTTGTAGGCGATGCCGCCACCGGTACCGCCCAAAGTGAAGCTGGGCCGAATGACGACAGGAAAGCCCACTGTTTTCTGCACCGCCCAAGCATCGTCCAAACTGTGCGCAATGCCCGAACGTGCGGAACCCAAACCAATCTTGGTCATGGCGTCTTTGAACTTCAAGCGGTCTTCGGCTTTGTCAATGGCCTCTGGCGTGGCTCCAATCAACTCGATGGGTTTGCCGGTGTTCTCGCCACGGTACTTGTCCAACACCCCGTTGTGCCACAAATCGAGCGCACAGTTCAAGGCGGTTTGACCGCCCATGGTGGGCAAAATGGCATCCGGGCGTTCTTTGGCAATGATTTTTTCAACCGTTTTCCAGGTGATGGGTTCGATGTAGGTCACATCGGCCGTCGCCGGATCGGTCATGATCGTGGCCGGGTTGCTGTTGATCAAAATGACTTTGAAGCCCTCTTCACGCAAGGCTTTACAGGCTTGCACGCCGGAGTAATCGAATTCACAGGCTTGACCAATGACGATGGGGCCGGCGCCAATCAGGAGAATGCTTTTGATGTCTGTGCGCTTAGGCATGGGAAGTTACCGCCATGGATTGAATGAAACGGTCGAATAAGTAGCCAATATCGTGGGGGCCAGGAGAGGCCTCGGGGTGACCTTGGAAACTGAAGGCCGGTTGGTTGGTGAGTTCCAAACCTTGCAAACTGCCGTCAAACAAGCTGACGTGCGTGGGCCGCACATTGGCGGGGAGTGTTTTTTCATCCACGGCGAAACCGTGGTTTTGGCTGGTGATCGAAACACGTCCGGTGGCCAAGTCTTTCACCGGATGGTTGGCACCGTGATGGCCAAATTTCATCTTGTAGGTTTGCGCACCAGAAGCCAAGGCCAAAATTTGATGACCCAAACAAATGCCAAACAAGGGCACACCCTTGGCCAAGAAGGCTTGGGTGGCGACAATGGCGTAGGTGCAAGGGCCAGGGTCGCCCGGTCCATTGGACAAAAACACACCATCGGGCTTCAACTTCATCACGTCGTCAGCCGAGGTTTGAGCCGGCACCACGGTGACTTTGCAACCGCGCTCGGCCAGCATGCGCAGAATGTTGCGTTTGACACCGAAATCCAACGCAACCACATGGAATTTGACATGGTCTTGTTGGCCATAGCCACGGCCCAATTGCCATTCAGTTTCAAGCCATTCATAAGGCGTTTGCACAGACACTTTTTTCGCCAAATCCAAGCCTGTCATGGCAGGTGCGGCTTGGGCCAAGGCAATGGCTGCTTTGATTGTTTCAGGCGTGGGTGCCTCGCCCTTTGACAACCCCACAATGGCACCGTTTTGCGCACCGTGTTCGCGCAAATGACGCGTCAACTTTCGAGTGTCAATGTTGGAAATGGCCACCGTTTTGTGTGCTTTCAAATAATCCGACAAATTGCTTTGAGCGCGAAAATTGGAATGCATCAGGGGCAGGTTTTTGATGATCAAGCCAGCGGCGTGCACGTGGCTGGATTCACTGTCTTCATCACATACCCCGTAATTGCCGATGTGGGGATAGGTGAGGGTCACCATCTGTTGGTTGTAACTGGGGTCGGTCAAAATTTCTTGATAACCCGTCATGGAAGTGTTGAAAACAACCTCTCCGACGGACTGGCCTTGGTGACCGATGGATTGCCCTGTGAAGACTGTGCCGTCTGCAAGCGCCAAGATAGCGAAAGGGTGATTTCCCTGAAGAGACAAAAGCACTCAGATCTCCGAGATTCGGTGACGCCCCGCGACCAAGAGAGGCCCTCTCTTTGACGACTTGACAAGGGGATTGGCTTTTTATCGAGCGAAGGGCGTGCGGTTGATGAAGAAGTCCGGCATTATAACCCTCAGGGTTTTCCCGAAATCGCCTCAGTGATGCGCTTGTGTGGCACTGGCATGCAGACAAATGGCAGCCGCGGCAGCCACATTCAAAGACTCTTCACCGCCGGGTTGGGCGATGCGCACCTGTTGCTGAGCCAAAGCGATCCAACGCGGGTCCACGCCCTGCCCTTCATGCCCCAAGACCCACATGCAAGGCATGGGCAGTTGTTGGCGTTGCACCAGGTCGTGCAAAAAGTCGCCTTGGTGTGAACTGGTGATCAGCACCGGCAAATTCAATGCTGCCAATTCATCCATGGACACCGATTCAAACAAGTTGACACCGAAATGCGCTCCCA
This sequence comes from Limnohabitans sp., assembly GCA_044342755.1. Classification (GTDB taxonomy): domain Bacteria; phylum Pseudomonadota; class Gammaproteobacteria; order Burkholderiales; family Burkholderiaceae_C; genus Limnohabitans. The sequence goes on from JBIIPF010000004.1 coordinate 18,105, forward strand.
TGGCGGCGCGCACCACTTTGGCCGACCACATGGCCACCGTCCCCGGTGTGGTGATGACTTGGGTGAAGCCAAACGCAGCGGCACTGCGCAAAATAGAACCGGCATTGCCAGGGTCTTGCAAGCGGTCCAAGACCACGCTGGGTTGGTTGGCCTGAAAGCTCACCGCGCTGGGCAAGGCCAACACCGCACCCATCCAAGCGTGGGAAGGCAAACTGCTCAGAGCATGCATCAACTTGTCCGGCAGCAAGGTCAAAGCATCCGATTGGCCAGCCCATTTGGCCATAACTTGTGCATCCACCGTTTCGGACAGCACCACTTCAGTCAGTCGGTGACCTCGGTCCAAAGCGGCTTGGCACAAGTGATCGCCCTCCAACCAAACGCGCTGCTGCAAACGGTAAGCCGTGTTGTTGGTAGCGAGTTGGCGCAGTTGCTTGAACCAGGGGTTGTCTTTGGAGGTGATGGTTTTGGGGGTCATCACGACACTCCTTTAGCTCTGTTCAGCAACGCCGTCACCGGTGCAAAACTGCGTCGATGCCAAATGGTCGGCCCATGGGTTTGCAAGGCGGACAAATGGGCAGCCGTGCCATAGCCTTTGTGCTGGGCAAAGCCAAAATTGGGATAGCTCTGATCGATGCTTTCACACCAGCGATCTCGCTCGACCTTGGCCAAGATGGAGGCCGCAGAGATGCAAGGCACTTTGCTGTCTCCTTTGACGATGGCCTCGGCCAAGATGTCCAACACAGGAAGCCGATTGCCATCCACCAACACCTTGCCGGGCTTGAGTCGCAAGCCTTGCACCGCACGTTGCATGGCCAACATGGTGGCTTGCAAGATATTCAAACGGTCGATTTCTTCCACCGAGGCTTGCGCCACGGAGCAACACAAGGCACGAGCGCGAATCTCGTCATAGAGTTTGTCGCGCTTCAAAGGGCTGAGTTTTTTGGAGTCGGCCAATCCTTTGATGGGCGTCAAGTCATCCAAGATCACTGCCGCGGCAAACACCGGTCCGGCCAAGGGGCCGCGCCCGGCCTCATCCACCCCCGCCAGCAGCACCGGGCCATCCCAATTCAAAGCGGCTTGCTCAAGTGGCAATGATTTTTTCGAGCGCATGGCGAGCCAGTGAGGACATGTCTTGCTTCAAGCTTTGGTGCAAAGTTTGAAATTGATGCTTCATGTGAGAGACTTTTTCAGGGTGGTCCAGCCAGTATTGCAGTGCGCTGGCCAAAGTTTGCGGTGTGGCCGCTTCTTGCAACAGTTCGGGCACCACAAAATCTTGGCACAAGATATTGGGCAAACCCACCCAAGCTTGCAATCGTTTTCGATTGGTGATTTGCCAACTCAGCCAGGGCATTTTGTAAGCGATGACCATGGGGCGTTTGAACAAGGCTGCTTCCAAAGTGGCCGTGCCACTGGCCACCAAAACCAGATCGGCAGCACCCAAAGCGGCATGACTTTGGCCGTCCAACAAGCGAATGTTTTTCAATCCACTGCCCTGAAGATGCGCTTGCACCGCGGCCATCAAGCCCGGGGCCACGGGCAAGAGTACACGCAGTTTGGGGTGTTGCTGTTGCAGCAAATTGGCAGCTTGCAGAAACAGCGGTGCGAGTTGGGCTATTTCAGAAGCTCGGCTACCCGGCATCAAGGTCAAGACCAAGTCGCTTTCATCCAAACCCAGCGCGGCACGAACAGGTCCTTTGTCCACTTGATCAGGAATGGTCTGGGCAATCGGATGCCCCACAAATGTGGCAGCAATCCCATGTTGGGCCAACAAGCCAGGTTCGAAGGGAAACAAGCACAAGACATGATCGACACTGTTTCGAATTTTCTGCAAACGCTCGGCCCGCCATGCCCAGACCGAGGGACAGACAAATTGAACTGTTGGGATGCCCTGCTGACGCAAGTCTTTGGCCAAATCAAGGTTGAAATCAGGTGCATCCACACCAATGAACAAATGCGGTGGTTCTTGCAGCAAGCGTTTTTTGAGTTGGCGGCGAATGCCAACAATCTCGCGGTAATGCTTTAGCACCTCGACATAGCCTCGCACAGCCAACTGACTGACGGGCCACCAAGACTCAAAGCCCAATGCATTCATGCGGGGGCCACCAATGCCACGCAGTTGCACACCGGGCCATTGTTGTTGCAGGCTTGGGATCAACAAAGAGGCCAGCAAATCGCCTGAGGCTTCTCCGGCCACCATGGCGATTTGTTTGGAATGCGGGGCTTGGGACATCAACACCTGCAGCGGTGTTGCTTAACGAACGATGCCGCGCTGGGGCGACACGTCTTGCAAGAACGAACTCATCAAGGAGACGACAGCTTGCAAGTCATCCTGGCCCTCACCCAATGCTCGAATTTGCAGAGCAGCCTGCTCCAAAGTCAAGCCATCGCGGTACAGCAGTTTGTGCATGGCTTTCACCGCTTGAATTTGCGCGGGGGTGAAGCCACGTCGCTTCAAACCTTCAAAGTTCATGGAGCGTGCTTGCGCTGGCTGGCCTTGGCACATCACAAACGGGGGCAGATCAGCAAACAACAACGAATTCATGGCCGTGAAACTGTGGGCCCCCAGTCGACAAAACTGGTGCACCACCGTGAAGCCGCCCAAGATGGTCCAGTCACCCACATGCACATGACCAGCCAGCTGGGTGCTGTTGGCGAAGATGGTGTGGTTGCCCACCTGGCAGTCATGCGCCAGATGCACATAGGCCATGATCCAGTTGTCGTTGCCCATGCGGGTGGCCCCTTGATCGCCCACGGTGCCAATGTTGAAAGTACAAAACTCGCGAATCACATTGCGGTCGCCAATCACCAACTCACAGGGTTCGCCAGCGTATTTTTTGTCTTGCGGCACCGCACCCAATGAGTTGAATTGGAAGATTTGGTTGTGCTCACCAATGGTGGTGTGACCTTCAATCACGCAATGGGCAGCGACGGAGGTGCCAGCCCCAATGCGCACATGCGGACCGATGGTGGTGAACGGCCCCACCGACACACTGTCATGCAACTGTGCCGCTGGGTCCACCAAGGCTGAGGGGTGAATCAAGGCCATAGGATGGCTCAGGCAATGTTGCGCATGGTGCACATCAATTCAGCCTCCACAGCCAGCTCTTCCCCAACCCAGGCTTTGGCCTTGAATTTGAAAATACCCGCCTTCATGCGATCGAGCTCCACGCACAGGGTGAGTGCATCCCCTGGCTCGACGGGGCGCTTGAAACGAGCGCCATCAATGCCCGCGAAGTAATACACGGTGTTGTCGTCTGGCACCACGTCCATGGTGTGAAACGACAACAAGGCCGCTGTTTGCGCCAAGGCTTCCAGCATCAGCACGCCTGGCATCACTGGGCGGTGCGGAAAATGGCCCGTGAAAAAAGG